>JAATGI010000319.1 GCA_015654725.1 Rhodospirillales bacterium | reverse complement strand
GCCACCTTGGCAGCCGGGACAGGTATGTAGGTAGAAGTCGGACCCGGCCGAGCCGTACTCCAAGCCACAAGACTCACACTGGAGGTGCCATACGTGATTCTTCCCGATCAAGCGCTGATTGTTACGATTGACGTAGCCTTCCGTGGCTTCGGATATCGCCATATGTCGCCGCCTTCCGCCGAGTATATGGGGTACAAAGAAGGCGACACCAACACCGACATCGAGAGCGCGGAATTTCAAACCGAGGCACCGCCGACGCTCGAGCATGCTTGACCTTGAGCGGCGCGGTTCGTTATAAGCGCCGCTCCGCCAGAACGGATCAAAGACATGGCCAATCACCCATCAGCCGCGAAGCGCCACCGCCAGAGCGCGAAGCGCGTCGCGATCAATGCCTCGCGCAAGAGCCGGCTCCATACCTTCGTAACCCAAGTCGAAAGCGCGATCGCGTCCGGCGACAAAGCGGCCGCTCGCACCGCGTTCGCGGCGGCGCAGCCGGAACTGCAGCGCAGCGCCAATCGCGGCGTGATCCATCGCCGTACCGCATCGCGGAAATTGTCGCGGCTTGCGGCGCGTATCAAGGCGTTGTGACGCGCTGTTGCAGTCGCGACATCGGGTGTGGTCGGTTTGCAA
The DNA here is from genome assembly GCA_015654725.1 of Rhodospirillales bacterium. Classification (GTDB taxonomy): domain Bacteria; phylum Pseudomonadota; class Alphaproteobacteria; order ATCC43930; family CGMCC-115725; genus JAATGI01. Next base: position 3,693 of record JAATGI010000319.1, on the reverse strand, counting down.
CGGCTGAAAATCAAACTGAAAAATTTTGTTGGAAAAATCTTTGTGACAGTTGCGTGTTGCCGGGGCGAGTGTCTAAAGTGGTGGGATAGTCCGCGCATCGCATAAGCATAAGCGAGAGGGGACATGTTCAGCGGGCATCGTCAGACGCGTCATTCTCGCTTGTTTCAAGCCGGTGGGGGCTGCCGAAACGAGGCCGGCGCGCCAGCAAACGATTAGAATTTATTCGTAATCAGCCAGTGCGTTCGCGAGGGTGGGCGGAAGAAGCCGTGCTTTTTCCGTGGCCGGGGACGTGTGTGCCCGAGGGACGCGCGTTGGAGGAGGCCTTTGGCACAGATGGGGTCGACGGGGCACGGGGGCGACGGCTTGGGCTCCGATATCCAGCTACAATGGTCGCGTATCCGGACACGTCTGCGCACGGAATTCGGACCCGCCGTCTATAAGAACTGGTTCAAGTCGATGACGCTCGTCGGCATCGACGGCAAGGCCGCGGTCATCGGCGTGCCGACCCGCCTGCGCCGCGATTGGATCGAGCAGCATTATCGGGAGCGAATTCGCGCCTTTTGGCAGGCCGAGAACAAGGCCATCGCCGACGTGCAGATCGTTATTTTCGCGGGCGCCGCCCAGGCGGGCGAGCCCGACGAGCCGGCGCCGGCGCTCGCCGCCGTCAACGGCGCCGAGGCCGAGGAACGCGATGTCGGCGCGCCGCTCAATCCGCGTTTCACCTTCGCCAATTTCGTCGTCGGCAACCCGAATCGATTCGCCTTCGAGGCCGCGCGGCGCGTGGCGGAATCGGCGGCGAGCCCGCAATGGTCGGTGCCGTTCAACCCGCTGTTCCTGTTCGGCGGCGTCGGACTCGGCAAGACGCATCTGATGCACGCGATCGCTTGGCAGATCCGATGCAACAACCCGTCGCGGCGCCTCATCTATCTGTCGGCGGAAAAATTCATGGAACATTTCGTGCGCGCGCTGCGCCAGAACAACACCATGCCGTTCAAGAAGATGTTCCGCACCGTCGACATCCTCATGATCGACGATTTCCAGTTCATCGGCGGCAAGGATTCGACCCAGGAGGAATTCTTTCACACCTTCAACGAGCTGATGGATTTGAACCGGCAGATCGTGATCTCGGCCGACAAGCCGCCGACCGAACTCGCCAACGTCGAGGAGCGCATGCGCTCGCGGCTCGCCTGGGGCATGGTGGCCGACGTCCATCCCACCACCTTCGAGCTGCGCCTCGGCATCCTGCAATCGAAGGCCGAGCAAATGAAGGCGGCGCTGCCGCTGCGGCTCTTGGAATTCCTCGCCCAGCGCATCACCTCGAACGTGCGCGAGCTGGAAGGCGCGCTGCACCGCATCGTCGCGCATGCCCAGCTCGTCGGGCGGGAGATCACGGTCGAGGTCGCCGAGGAGGTTCTGCCCGATCTGTTGCGCAAGGCGGCGCGGCGCGTCGCCATCGACGAGATTCAGAAGCGCGTCGCCGAGCACTACAACATCAAGCTCGTGGACATGCATTCGGCGCGGCGCGCGCGCGCCGTGGCGCGCCCGCGTCAGGTGGCGATGTATTTATGCAAGCTCATGACGCAGCGCTCGCTGCCGGAGATCGGCAAGAAGTTCGGCGGCCGCGACCACACCACCGTGATCCACGCGGTGCGCAGGATCGAGGAGCTTCGCGCCATCGACAAAACCCTGGCGGAAGATCTCGACATTCTGAAACGAATCCTCGAGACCGGGGAAAGAGGCGCGCCCTAGTCGAATTGCTTGCCGTGATGCGGCTCGATCGTGTCGGCGGCGCGCGCGACATCGACCATCGGCTTCAGAACCAAGGCCGTGGCGAGCAGGCCGACCACCGCATAGGTGGCGTCGGGCAAGGCGGGCGCGGCCCACTCGAGGAGCCGGGCCACCACGATGCCCATGATCGCGCTCAAGACGGTAATGCCGATCCACTTCATCGCAGCCATCCGTTCCGTTGCAAGCCGCCGTTTTCGGTTTCGACGCGGCGCCCGTAGTTTCCCGGGCGAAAATGAACGAATTACTAAGAACCGCGACGGCCGCGCAAATATTTCGTTAACCGCCACCCCGCCCGCCCTCGAACGTATTATACGTTTTAGCGGTCAAGCCCGCCGCCTAAGGGGAACAACCCGGCCTTAGCTTTGGCCCGGTTCTGTGTTATGGTTTTTTCCCGTTCGCGCGAGCCTGTGGGGGGCGGAGGCGGCGGGCATCGGGACGGCTGTCCCGGGCCGTTCCGCGAACGAAAGGCTGCCTGCAAAGAGCGTGAATCCGAAGCCATGAAACTCACCATCGAACGTGACGCGCTGCTGCGCGCGTTAAGCCATGTCCAGAGCGTCGTCGAGCGGCGCAACACCATTCCCATTCTCTCGAACGTGATGCTGAAGGCGGAAGATGGCCGTCTCGCCTTGTCGGCCACCGACATGGATCTCGAGATCGTGGCGCGCGTCGGGGGCCAGTCCGCGAGCCCCGGCGCCACCACCGCGCCGGCGCATACGCTTTACGACATCGTGCGGAAATTGCGCGACGGCGCGCAGATCGAGCTCGAATCGACCGGCGACAAGGGCCAGATGACGCTGCGTTCAGGCCGCTCGACCTTCACGCTGTCGTGCCTGCCGCCCGAGGATTATCCGCTGATGTCGGCGGGCGATCTCGGCCACAGCTTCACCGTCTCGTCGGCCGATCTGAAGCGGCTGATCGACCGCACCCGCTTCGCCATCTCGACCGAGGAGACGCGCTATTACCTCAACGGCATCTATGTCCATGCCGCGCGCACCAACGAGGTCCCGATGCTGCGCGCGGTCGCGACCGACGGACACCGCCTGGCGCGCATGGAGATTCCGCTGCCCGAGGGCGCCGCCGGCATGCCGGGCGTAATCGTGCCGCGCAAGACGGTGAACGAGTTGCGCAAGCTCTTGGACGCCGACGGCGCCGCCGAGCAGGACATCGCGATCGCGCTCTCCGACACCAAGATCCGCTTCGTCATGGGCGAGACGGTGCTGAATTCGAAGCTGATCGACGGCACCTTTCCCGATTACGACCGCGTCATCCCGACCGGCAACGACAAGGTGCTGGAGATCGAGAACAAGCTGTTCGCCGAGGCGGTGGATCGCGTCTCGACCATCTCGCGCGCGGTTAAGCTTTCGATCGAGCGCGGCAGCCTGACGCTGTCCGCGACCAGCCCCGAATCCGGCACCGCGAGCGAGGAACTCGAAGTCCGCTACAACGCGGCGCCGCTGGAAATCGGCTTCAACGCCCGCTATCTGCTCGACATCACCGGCCAGATCGAGGGCGAAGGCGCGCGCTTCAACCTGGCCGACGCCGCCTCGCCCGCCGTGGTGCGCGACGCGGCCGATGGCAGCGCGCTTTATGTGCTGATGCCGATGCGCGTTTGATTTTTTTGCAACGAAGTCGAATGCGTTCACCCCCCTCCTGCTCGCTGCCGCTCGCTTCCTCCCCCCATCAAGGGGGGAGGGGAAAAAAGGGAGTTTCATGCAAAAATCACCTCCCCCTCGATGGGGGAGGTCGGCGCGTCGCGCCGGGTGGGGGTGATCGGCGACGCGAAAATTGGTAACGACGATCGTGACGTTGGCTTCTCCATCCAAATTACAAAATGAAACCGCCGCGACGACCACGATCGCGCGGCTGTCGCTCACCGATTTCCGCGGCTATGCCTCGGCGCGCCTC
>JAATGI010000401.1 GCA_015654725.1 Rhodospirillales bacterium | reverse complement strand
GTGCAGCCGCGCGCGGCCGGGATCGCGATCGCGCAGCGACGCGCCCCAGGCGGTGCCCGACCATTCCGGCCGCCGCCCCGGCAACAGCAGCTGAAAATAAAAATTCGTGCGGTCAAGGGTCTGGAGGTCGTAAACGCGGTCGAACGCCTGCTCGCGCAGCCAGTGGCGCAACCGCCACCATTCGCCGATCGCGCGCCACGGCGGCCTGGTATCGATATGGACCCGGTCGAAATAGGGCGCGGCCGCGGCGAGCTCGGCGAAGGGCGCGCCGGTGAGCAGCGTGATTTCGGCATCGGGGTGATGCGCGCGGATCGCGGCGAACGGACCGGTCGCCAGAACGAAATCCCCCAATGCGCCGAGCTTGATGACGAGGATGCGCGGCAACGCTACTCCTCGGGCGGCGCCCGCTCGGCCTCTTGCGCCCAGCCGAGATGCTGGCCGCCATCGAGCGCGATCATCTGGCCCGTCAGCGCGGGCGCCGCGAGAATGAAGTGTATCGCGGCGGCGATTTCCTCGGGCGTGGTGCCGCGCCCCAATGGCATCAGGCCGGCTTGGCGCTGAAACTGCGCCTCGCTCTGGCGCGGGCTCGGCAGAGTCGGGCCGGGACCGATGGCGTTGACGCGAATCCGCGGCGCCAGCGCCAGCGCCAGGGTTTGCGTCATGGTCCACAGCGCCGATTTCGACAGGGTGTAGGAAAAGAAATACGGCGTCAGGCTCCAGACCCGCTCATCGAGGATATTGACGATGCAGCCATGGCGGTCGGCGGGCAGGGCGCGGGCGAAGGCTTGAGACAGCACGAAGGGCGCCCGCAGATTGATCCCGATATGGCGGTCCCAGCTCTCGCGCGTGACATCGAGGGCGCGATCGTTCTCGAACACCGAGGCATTGTTGACAAGACAGCCGAGCGGGCCGAGCGCCGATGCCGCCTTTTCGACCAGCGCGGCGACTTCCTGTTCCCGCGCCAGATCGGCTTGGAGCGCCGCCGCCCGCCCGCCCGTGGCCGCGATTTCCTTGACCAGTGCCTCGGCTTCGTCGCGCGAGGCGCCGTAATGCACGCCGACCGCCCAGCCATCCGCGGCCAGCGCCAACGCGATGGCGCGGCCGATGCGCTTCGCGGCACCCGTGACCAGCGCCGATTTGGGATAATCGATGCGATGGGGACCGATTTCGTTCATGCGGCCGCTTTTGCCATCCGCTTGACCGAAATTACGCCGCCGCGCCGCTCGGCTTGCCATAGATCATAATGCATCTGCAGCGCGAGCCACCCCTGCGGCGTCCGGCCGAACGCCTTCGATAGGCGGATCGCCATTTCCGGCGATACGCCGGCGCGACCGTTGAGCAGTGCCGAGAGCGTCTTGCGCGTCACGCCTAAACCTTCGGCCGCCGCCGTCACGCTCAAGCTCAGCGGCTCAAGGCAGAATTCCTTGATCAATTCGCCGGGATGCGGCGGGTCTTTCATCCGGGACATGCTCATCTCCCAAACCAATCAGTGATAGTCGACCAAGTCCACATTCGTGACGTTATGTCCGTCGAACTCGAAGACCACACGCCAATTGCCCGATACCCAGACCGCCCATTGGCCCCGACGCTGGCCTTTGAGCGGATGAAGCCTGAGATCCGAAAGATTCATGTCAGCCGGCACGGACGCGGTTTCCAAAGCTGCCACGATTAGCCGCAACCGTCTGACATGCTGGGCCGCGACCTTGCTTGCATCATTCCGAAAGAACAGCGCCTCCAAGCCTTTGTGGCGGAACCGCAGGATCATGCGTAACCTGTAACGCTACAGGTTACGAAAGTCAATCATCCTCGCCGCCCCAGATACCGCTTCCGCGCCTTAGCCTGGGCGATGCGCTTGGCCGAAGTGCCGGCGCGGCCGGCCTCGGAGCGGCCGATGGGACGGGCGGCGGTACCGACCGGCACGCCCAGATCCATTTCTTCGAGCCGCTTGATCTCGTCCCTGAGCCGCGCCGCTTCCTCGAATTCCAATTCCGCCGCCGCCGCCCTCATACGCTTATCTAGATCGGCGATCACGGCCTTGAGGTTGTGGCCCTGGTAATGCGCGGCCTCGCCCTCTTCCAGCCCGACCGTGAGATGATCCTGCTCATAGACGGTTTGCAGAATGTCGGCGATGCCGCGCTTGATGCTTTCGGGCGTGATGCCGTGCGCGGCGTTGTAGGCCTGTTGCTTCTCGCGCCGCCGGTTGGTCTCGTCGATGGCGTATTGCAAGCTGCCGGTCATGGTGTCGGCATAGAGAATCGCGCGGCCGGCGAGATTGCGCGCGGTGCGGCCGATGGTCTGCACCAGCGAGGTGCGCGAGCGCAGGAAGCCTTCCTTGTCGGCGTCGAGAATCGCGACGAGCGCGCATTCGGGTATATCCAGCCCCTCGCGCAGCAGATTGATTCCAACCAAGACATCGAACACGCCGAGGCGCAGATCGCGAATGATCTCGATGCGCTCCAAGGTATCCACGTCGGAATGCAAATAGCGCACGCGGATGCCATTCTCGTGGAAATACTCGGTCAACGCCTCGGCCATTTTCTTGGTCAGCGTCGTCACCAGCACGCGCTGGCCCAGGCGCGCGCAATCCTTGCACTCGGCCATCAGATCGTCGACCTGGCTTTCGACCGGGCGCATGATGCACACCGGATCGATCAAGCCGGTCGGGCGCACCACCTGCTCGACGTAAACGCCGGCGGTGCGGTTCAACTCCCACGGGCCAGGCGTCGCCGAGACGCACACGATCTGGCCGCGCATCCGATCCCATTCCTCGAATTTCAGCGGCCGGTTGTCCATGCAGGACGGCAGGCGGAAGCCGAATTCCTGGAGCGTGAATTTGCGCGCGAAGTCGCCTTTATACATGCCGCCCAGTTGCGGGATGGTGACGTGGCTTTCATCGACGAAGATGATCGCGTCCTTCGGCAGATATTCGATCAGGGTCGGCGGCGGCTCGCCCGGCGCGCGGCCGGTCAGGTAGCGCGAATAATTCTCGATCCCGGCGCAGGCGCCGGTCGCCGCGATCATCTCGATGTCGAACTGGGTGCGTTGTTCCAAGCGCTGCGCTTCGAGGAGCTTGCCGGCCGCGTTGAATTCGGCGAGCCGGATCTTGAGATCGGTCTTGATCTGCTCGATCGCCTGATGAAGCGTCGGCTTGGGCGTGACGTAATGCGAGTTGGGATAGATTTTGATCGCCTCGAGCACCACGGTCTTTTCGCCGGTCAAGGGATCGAACTCGTGGATCGCCTCGAGCTCGTCGCCGAACAAGGAGAGCCGCCAGGCGCGGTCCTCGTAATGGGCCGGGAAAATCTCGACGACGTCGCCGCGCACGCGGAAGGCGCCGCGGAAAAAAGCGGCGTCGTTGCGCTTGTATTGCAGCTCGACCAGCTTCGCCAACAGGTCCTGGCGGTCGAGCTTCATGCCCTGATTGAGTGGGACCGTCATTTCCGAATAGGTCTCGACATCGCCGATGCCGTAAATGCACGACACCGACGCCACGATCACGACATCGCGCCGTTCCAGGATGGCGCGGGTCGCGGAATGGCGCATGCGGTCGATCTGCTCGTTGATCGAGGATTCTTTCTCGATATAGGTGTCGGTGCGCGGGACATAGGCCTCGGGCTGGTAATAATCGTAATAGGAGACGAAATACTCGACCGCGTTGTCGGGAAAGAAGCTCTTCATCTCGCCGTAAAGCTGCGCCGCCAGCGTCTTGTTGGGCGCCAGGATCAGCGCCGGGCGGTTCGAGCGCGCGATGACATGCGCCATGGTGAAGGTCTTGCCCGAGCCGGTGACGCCGAGCAGCACCTGCTCCTGC
>JAATGI010000391.1 GCA_015654725.1 Rhodospirillales bacterium | reverse complement strand
GACGGCACGCTTGGCGTCGGCCTGGCCGATGATATGCGCATCGAGCGCGGCGACGATCGCCTTTGGGGTGAGACTGTCGTTCATAGTGTCCGTTCTCTATTTTCCGTTCGCCCTGAGCTTGTCGAAGGGCTGTACTTTCTTTCGACCGCCGCCCCGAAGAGGAAGGGCGGGGCTTCGACAAGCTCAGCCCGAACGGTGAAGGGAGGGGGCGGGGCTAGTTGGCGGAATCCAGCGCTTCGATCGTGACCTTGTCGTTGGTGTAGATGCAGATGTCGGCGGCGATCGCCATCGCCTGGCGGGCGATGGTCTCGGCGTCGAGGCCGGGAATGTCGATCAGCGCGCGGGCCGCGGCGAGCGCGTAATTGCCGCCCGAGCCGATGCCGATCAGCCCGCCTTCGGGCTCCAGCACGTCGCCGGTACCGCTGAGAATCAGCGACACGCTCTTGTCCGCAACCGCCATCATGGCTTCGAGGCGGCGCAGATAGCGGTCGGTGCGCCAATCCTTCGTGAGCTCCACCGCGGCGCGCGCGAGTTGCTCGGGATATTGCTCGAGCTTGGCTTCGAGCCGCTCGAACAGCGCGAGCGCATCGGCGGTCGCGCCGGCGAAGCCGGCGATGACGTTGCCGTTGCCGAGCCGGCGCAGCTTCTTGGCATTATGCTTGACGACCGTGTTGCCCATCGTCACCTGGCCGTCGCCGATCATCACCACCTTGCCGTCCTTGCGGACCGACAGAATGGTGGTGCCGTGCCAGTTGGTGGGATCGTAGGGGCGGTTGTCTTGCATCGCGGTCTTCCGAATCTTGTGTCGGGCCGAGGGGATATCAAGCGGCGGTGCCCGGTGTCCAGGAGCGGCCTTCGCCGCTTGACCCCGAACCGTCGGGCAGTGATAATTAGTAATACTCCGTACGACATTCAAGGTCGGCGAACATGCCGCGCGTCACCGCCACGTTTTCGATTTCCCTGCCGCCGCAAATGGCGAAAGAAATCGAACTCGCTTGCCGGAACGAGCATCGCACCCGCTCGGAACTGGTGCGCGAAGCCCTGCGTTTTTACCTGCGCGAAGCGGAATTGCGGGCCTTCCGCGCCGGGATCGCGCGGATGGCCGAGGCCGTTCCGGCCGCCGACGAGATCGCGGCTATCCGCGCGGGCGTGAAGCCGCCGCGCCGGAAATTCCCTGACCCCCGGTCGCGTCGCTAACCGTCCCGTTCACGGCATCAACCTGGTCCGGATTCGAACCGGGAAATCACAATCCCAGCACGTCTTTCATGCCGTAAAGACCGGGCTTCCGGCCGTGGCCGAGCCAGAGCGCGGCCGTGATCGCGCCCGTGGCGAAAATCCGGCGCGAGGCGGCGCGGTGGGTGAATTCGAGCCGCTCGCCCTCGCCGGCGAAAATCACGGTGTGATCGCCGGCGACATCGCCACCGCGTAGCGACGCGAAGCCGATGGCGCCTTCTTGGCGGGGGCCGGTGATGCCGTCGCGCCCGCGCGCGCTTACCTTGGCGAGATCGACGCCGCGCCCCGTGGCGGCGGCGCGGCCCAAAGCCAGCGCCGTCCCCGACGGCGCATCGACCTTGTGCTTGTGATGCATCTCGACGACCTCGATGTCCCAATCCGGGCCAAGGCGACGCGCCGCCTCTTCGACGAGCGCGGTGAGCAGGGTCACGCCCAGGCTGGTGTTGGGTGGCCACACGATCGGCACGGTCTTGGCCGCTTCGCGCACGGCGGCGGCTTGCTCCTCATTGAGGCCGGTCGTGCCCAAAAGCAGCGGTTTTTTATATTGCGCCGCGAGCCGCGCCGATGTAACCGCCGCTTCTGGGGTCGAGAAATCGATCACCACATCCGAGGCGCGGAACAGGCCGGCTGGATCGTCGCCGGCCGTGACGCCGAGGGCGCCAATGCCGGCCAACTCGCCCAGGTCGCGCCCGATGGCGGGATTGCCCTTGGCGTCGATGCCGGCGACCACACGGCAGCCCTTGGCCGCGGCCGCTTCCGCCACCAGCATCCGGCCCATCCGCCCGGCGCAGCCGGTTATGCCGATTCCGATATCAGACACCCGCGATCCTTTCTAAGCTCGTCGAATCGCACTAAACCTGCGCCATGGCGCTGATCCGCTCCGTCGCGACGCTCGGCTCTTATACCATGATCAGCCGGGTGCTGGGGTTCGTGCGCGAGATTCTGACCGCGACGTATCTCGGTGCCAGCGATTTGAGCGACACCTTCTTCGTGGCGCTGCGCCTGCCCAACATGTTCCGCAGCCTGTTCGCCGAAGGCGCCTTCAGCATCGCCTTCGTGCCGATTTTCGCCGGCAAGATAGCGACCGAGGGCCATGCCGAGGCCAAGCGCTTCGCCGAGGACGCGCTGGCGATATTGCTGCTGGCGCTCATTGTCTTCCTGGTTTTGGGCGAGGCCTGCACGCCCTGGATTTTGGATGCGATCGCGCCCGGCTTTCGCGCCAACCCGGCCAAGTTCGCATTGGCGGTCGATCTCACCCGCATCATGTTTCCCTATCTCCTGTTCATTTCGCTGGTAGCGCTGCAAGGCGGCGTGCTGAACTCGCTCGAGCGCTTCGCCGCCACGGCGGTGACGCCGGTGCTCTTGAACATTTTCCTGATCGCGGCGCTGTTGGGGGTGCGGCCCTTGACCGGCCAAGCGCTGGCCTGGGCGGTCACCGGCGCGGGCGTCGCGCAGTTCCTGTGGCTGATGGCGTCGTGCCGGCGCGTGGGCATGAGCCTCTCCTTGCCGGTGCCGCGCCTCACGCTCGATACGCGCCGGCTGCTTCGCATCATGGCGCCGGCCGTGTTCGGCGCCGGCGTCACCCAGATCAATCTCCTGGTCTCGACCGCGATCGCCTCGCTGCTACCGGTGGGGTCGGTGTCGTTCCTCAATTACGCCGACCGGCTCAATCAATTGCCCTTGGCCGTCATCGGCATCGCGGTCGGCACCGCGATCCTGCCGGCGATCTCGCGCCAGGTCCGCACCGGCGACGGTCTCGGCGCCAACGACACCCAGAATCGCGGCCTCGAGCTAGCCTTGCTGATGACCCTGCCGGCGGCGGTGGCGCTCGCGGTAGGGGCGATGCCGATTCTGACCGTGCTGTTCGAGCACGGCAAATTCACCGCCGCCGACGCGCGGGCGACGGCGCCGGCGCTGGCCGCCTATGCCGCGGGCCTGCCGGCCTTCGTCCTCATCAAAGTGATGGTGCCCGGCTATTTCGCGCGCCACGACACCCGGACGCCGGTCCTGATCGGCGCCGCCACGGTCGCGCTCAATATCGCGCTCACGGTGGGGCTCGGCCTCGGCACCGGATTGGCCCATATCGGCGTCGCCATGGCGACCAGCATCGCCGGTTGGGCCAACGCGCTCGCCTTGACTTGGATGCTGGCGCGGCGCGGCCATTTCGCGCTCGATCAGGGCGCGCGCAAGCGCCTGCCGCGCATGATCGCCGCCGCCACGGTCATGGGCGCTGCGGTGTGGCTGCTCGATTATCTGTTGAGCGAGGCCTGGCACGGCCCGCTGGCGGGACAGGTCGCGGCGCTCGCGGTCCTCGTGGGCGTCGGCGTCGCGTCGTTCTTCCTGCTGGCGCTGGCCTTCTCCGGCATTGACCGGAGCGATTTGTGGCGGCGGTTGCGGCGGCAGACGGCGTGAGAATGGGTTGACAATTGTATGGACAAGCCGCTACTTATATTCGGTGATCGAAGACTAACGGGTTTCGACTGGGATGCCGGCAACCGGGCAAAGTGTCAGACGCACGGCGTCTCGATCGCGGCGATTGAAGCGGTTTTTGCGGCGCCCTTCTTCATTCTGGACGATCCGGCGCACTCGAGCGATGAACAGCGCTTCAAGGCTCTCATTAGAAATCACGATGGACGGGGCATCTTGGTCGCATTCACCTTGCGGGAGCGCAATGGCCAAACCTTGATAAGGCCCGTCAGCGCTCGTTACATGCACCGAAAGGAAGTTGCTTACTATGAAGAAGAAGCTGCCAAGACTTATGAGCGATGAAGAAGCCGAGGACTTCGTCGCCAATAGCGATCTCACCCAATACGACCTCTCCGGCATGCGCTTGGTAAGGTTCGAGTTCCAGCCCAAGACCGAGCGCGTCAATATGCGGCTGCCGAGCAGCTTGCTGAGCGCGGTCAAATCGTCCGCCAAGAAAGCCGGCATTCCCTATCAGCGCTTTATTCGGCAAACGCTGGAGGACGCAATCTTGGCCGCGCCACGCCGCCATCGTTCCGGTCCTTGACCCATCGCGGCGGCGCGGCGATAACGAGGCCATGCCTCGCATCTTCTCGGGCATCCAGCCCACCGGCAATCTGCATCTCGGCAATTATCTCGGCGCCATCCGCAATTGGGTGCAGCTCCAGGCCGATTACGACTGCATCTTTTGCATCGTCGATCTCCATGCCCTCACCCTGCCGATCGAGCCGGCGGAGTTGCGTCAGGCGACGCGGGAGGTGACGGCCGCCTACATCGCCTCCGGCATCGATCCGGAGCGCTGCATCATCTTCAATCAGAGCATGGTGCCGGCCCATACCGAGCTGGGCTGGATCCTCGGCTGCCTGACGCCCTTGGGCTGGCTCAACCGCATGACCCAGTTCAAGGAAAAGGCCGGCAAGGACCGCGACAATGCCGGGCTCGGGCTCTATGCCTATCCGGTGCTGATGGCGGCCGATATTCTGCTCTATCGCGCCACCCATGTTCCCGTGGGCGAGGATCAGAAGCAGCATCTGGAATTGTCGCGCGACGTCGCCGGCGCCTTCAACCGCCGCTACAACACGGATTTTTTTCCGCTGCCCGAGCCGCAGATTTTCGGCACCGCGACGCGCGTCATGAGCCTGCGCGACGGGACCAAGAAAATGTCGAAATCAGACGAGTCGGATTATTCGCGCATCAATCTGACCGACGACGCCGACGCCATCGCGCTCAAGATCCGGCGCGCCAAGACCGATCCGGCGCCGTTGCCGTCCGCGGTCGCGGAATTGGAAGCTCGGCCCGAGGCGGCCAATCTTCTCGGCATTTACGCGGCCCTCGCCGACGAGCCGTTGCCCGACGTGGTGGCGCGCTTCGCCGGGCGGAATTTCTCCGACTTCAAGGCCGAGCTGGCCGCGCTCGCCGCCACGGCGCTGGGCAAGATCGCCGGCGAGATGAAGCGGTTGATGGCCGATCCCGCCCAGATCGACGCGGTGCTGCGCCGCGGTGCCGAGCGCGCCGACGCGATCGCGCGAGAGAACATGCGCTATATCGCCGACATTGTGGGTTTGCTGCGGCCGTGACCTCGCCGCCGTCTCGGACGCGATTCCCCCAATCGAAATACCGATGCGTCACCCCGGCGAAAGCCGGGGTCCAGGGCGAGCGACGGATAGCTTCCCCGGGTCCCTGCTTCTGCAGGGACGACGACGGAATTGATTCGGTTTGAACGAACCATTCCTTAAGTGGCGAGCGATTGTCGTCGCGCTGGGATGTCTCGCCGCGGCGCCGGCTTTCATCCTCTACGCCAATTACATCCTCAATCATTTCTATCGCCATGGCGCGCTGTTGTTCGATTCGGGCGCGCTGGCGCAAATCGCCTGGCGCGACGGCTGGGGCCTGGCCACCAACCCGGTCTTTGGCGACGGCAGCTTTTTCCGTTTTCACATCGCGCCGATTTTCGTCCTGCTGTCGGGGTTGAGCGCGCTTTTACCGCTGTCGATGGCGCAATTCTTCGCGCTCGTGACCGGCTTCGCCCACGCATCGCTGGCGGTCGCGGTGTTCTGGATTTTGACGCGCGATTACGCGTGGCGGCGGGGCGCGGCATTGGCGCTTGCGTTCGTTTTGGCCGTGGCGTTTTCCTTCAACGGCTTGGCGCTCGCCCAGATCCGCTACCCGCATTTCGAGATCCTGATCGCCGGCGGGGCGATGCTGTTCTTGGTCGCGTGGCTCGAGGGCCGGTTCGCGCTTGCCGCCGTATTTTTCGTTCTGACGCTCCTGTGCCGCGAGGATGCCGGGTTTCACCTCGCCGCGGTCCTGGCGCTGGTGGTGGCCCTGAATTGGCGCAACGGCATTCCGCTCGCGGCGCAGAAGCCGGCGCTGCGGTTCCTGACGGCGGGCATCGCCTATAGCGTCGTCGCCGCGATTCTCGGCGCCGCGCTCAACCCGGATCAATCGAGCTTCGCGCGCGTCTATCTCGGCGACCCGGCCTATGCTCATCTCAGTACCCATTTGCTCGCGGTGCGTCTGGCCGGTTACCTGACTTATCGCGCCTATATCTTTTTCCCGGCCGTTGTCGCGATCGTGTGGGCGATCGCGGCGCGCAATCCTTATCTGCTCGTCGGCTATGCCGCGTTCGTGCCCTGGACGATCCTGCATCTTCTGGCCAAGAGCGATCTCGCCGGCACGCTGTCCTCTTACTATGGCTTTCCCTATCTGATCGCGAGTTTCTGGCCGCTCTTGGGCTGGCTGATCGAGCGCCGCCGGCGCGGGCTGCCGCCCGGCGTGGCCCAGCCG
>JAATGI010000393.1 GCA_015654725.1 Rhodospirillales bacterium | reverse complement strand
TGGAGAGAGAGCCGATAATGAACTGATCGAATAGATGGATTAAAAATTAAGGTCAACGCCTGTCGCGAATGTGTAAGTGGTCTGGGGAGCCTAGCCTACAGGGCATGGGTAATACAGGAAATTCCACAGGAAGGTCACTTCAAAACGCTTCCCTGTTTTTAGTTTGAGAAGGGCCTGGTTAAGTATCCTGTAATCACTGAAGTTTTTCAGCAGCGGTTGGTAGAAAGTGGTGCTTATGATCTCTATATTCTTATCGGGAACGATCGTAAAGGAAATCGACCGCGGCTTCGGCGGCTATGACAAATTCCGCGAGGAATTCAGCAAGGCCGCGGTGACGCAGTTCGGCAGCGGCTGGGCCTGGCTCATCCTTGATGCCGGCAAACTCAAAGTGACTCAGACCGGCAACGCCATCGATCCGCTCGCCGACGGCAAGATCGCGCTACTGACTCTCGATGTCTGGGAACACGCCTATTATCTCGATTTCCAAAATCGCCGGCCGGCCTTCGTCGCGACCTTCCTCGATCACCTGGTCAATTGGGACTTCGTCGCCCAGAATTTCGAGATGGCCCACGAAAAGGTTCATTGAGGCGGCGCTCAACCCGGAAGCAGCGCGGCGGCGACCCGCCTGCCCTCGCCCAACAGCACGTCGTAGGTCCGGCAGGCGGCGCCGGTGCCCATCGCGTCGATAACGATGCCGGCCGCGCGCAACGCCTCGCGCAAGGGACGCGGCACCGGCAGGATTTGCTTGCCGCAACCGAGCAGCAGAATCTCGACCGCGTTCACGCCGCCGGCGCGTTCGCTCACCGCCGCGAGGCTCGCCAGCGAAACATCCGCCATCGTGCTGGCCCGCCAGGCCACGGTTACGTCGGGAAACACGATGACGGCGCCGGCATAGGCGACGCCGCTGACGCGGAATCCCCGCGCGCCGTAAGCCTCGATGACCTGCCGGTCGGCGGCGATGATCGGGGTTATATCCATCGCGCCATTATACCGCGGCCGGCCGCGGCGATGAACTCAGCCGGTGCGCTGCGGCGCCGGCTTTTTCGGCGCGATGATTTCGGGCGCCGGTTTGTCCTCGCTCTTCGCCTCGCCGCCGTGCCGCGGCCGGATGTAGTACAAGATCGGCGCCGCGATGAACAACGAGGAGTAGGTTCCGACCACGACGCCCCACAGCATCGCGATGCTGAAGCCGCGCAGCACCTCGCCGCCGAAAATCAACAGCGCGAGCACCGCCAGCGCGACGGTGCTGACGGTCAGGACCGTCCGCGACAAGGTCTCGTTGAGGCTGCGATTGATGAGATCGCCGAATTCGATGGTCTTGTATTTCCGCATGGTCTCGCGGACGCGGTCATAGATCACCACCGTGTCGTTGATCGAATAGCCCGCGATGGTCAGGATCGCGGCGAGCGTCGTCAGGTTGAATTCGATCTGGAAGAGCGAAAACAGCCCGATTGTCGTGAGCGTGTCGTGCAGCGTCGACAGCATGGCGCCGACGCCGAACTGCCATTCGAAACGGAACCAGACAAAGGCCGCGATCGCCAGCAGCGCCAACACGGTCGCGATCACGCCGGCTCGGACCAATTCCTTGCCGACGGTCGGGCCGACCACTTCGGTGCGGCGGTAATCGACCGAATTGCCGAGCGCGCCCTTGACCTTCTCGACCCCCGCCATTTGCGCCTTGTCGTCGCCGGGCCGGCGCGGCACGCGGATCAGCACTTCCTCGGGACCGCCGAAGCCTTGCAGCGAGATCTCGCCGAGGCCCAGCCCGTCAAGCTTGGCGCGCATGGCCGCGAGGTCGGCCGCGCCGCTGAGCGAGCGCACTTCGATCAAGGTGCCGCCGGCGAAATCGATGCCGAAATTGAGGCCTTGGACCAGGAACAGCACGATCGAGCCCACCGTCATCACCAGCGACACGGCGAATCCGATCTTGTGCCAACCCATGAAATTGATGTTGGGGATGTGGCGAATGACGATCAGCGGGCGCATGGCTTCGCGCACTTCCTTTTCAGATCGGAATTACTTTGGGTTTGGTTCGGCGCAGCCAGGTCACGATCTGCAGCCGCGTCACCAGGATCGCCGAAAACAGCGAGGTCAGCACGCCGAGGCTCAGCGTGACGGCGAAGCCCTTGATCGGGCCGGAGCCGAGGAAGAACATCAGCGCGCCGGCGACCAAGGTGGTGACGTGGCTGTCCAAAATCGTGCCGAAGGCGCGCTGGAACCCGGCCTGCAGCGACGAGATCAGCGAACGGCCGCCGCGAATCTCCTCGCGGATGCGCTCATAGATCAGCACATTGGCATCGACCGCCATGCCGAGCGTCAGCGCGATGCCCGCGATGCCGGGCAAGGTCAGCGTCGCGCCGAGAATCGATAGGCACGCGAACATCAGGCACAAATTGAAGAACAACGCGATGTCCGCGAAAATGCCGAACAGGCCGTAAAACAGAAACATGAAGACGACAACCAGCACCACGCCGACGACGCTCGCGGTGGCGCCGGCCTTGATCGAATCGGCGCCGAGATCGGGGCCGACCGTGCGTTCCTCGAGAATGGTGAGCGGCGCCGGCAGGGCGCCCGCCCGCAACAACAGAGCGAGGTCTCTCGCCGACTGCACCGTGAAATTGCCGGAGATGATGCCCTGCCCGCCGGGGATCGCCTCGCGGATCACCGGCGCGCTGATGACCTTGTTGTCGAGCACGATGGCGAAACGCTTTTGGACATTTTCGCGGGTCGCGTCGCCGAAGCGCCGCGCGCCGGTGGAATCGAATTTGAAGCTCACCACCGGCTCGTTGCCGTTCTGAAACGTCGGCTGCGCGTCGGTCAGGGTATCGCCCGAGACCATGATGCGGCGCTTGACCAGGATTTGCTGCGTCGGGCCGGTCTTGGCGGCGCGGTCGTCTTCCATCGGCAGCAGCACGTCGCCCGGCGGAATCTTGCCGTGCTCCGCGTCCTCGATATTGGCGCCGTCATCCACGAGCTGGAACGTCATCTTGGCGGTGCGGCCGAGCAATTCCTTGACGTGCTCGGGATTTTCCACGCCCGGCAACTGCACCAGGATGCGGTCCTGGCCTTCGCGTTGGATGGTCGGCTCCTTGGTGCCGGTTTCGTCGATGCGGCGGCGCACGATCTCGATCGATTGATCGACCGCCGATTGGCGCCGCGCGTCCAGCGCGGCCTGATTGAAGGTCATCGTGACACGGCCGTCGGCGATGGCGATATCGAGATCGGTATCGACCTTGGCCACCGCGGCGCGCACGGCGTCCGCCTGGCTCGGATCGGTCAGGTCGAAACTCAACCGATCCGCCCCGCCCTGCAACCCGGTATAGCCGATATGGTCGTCGCGCAATTCGGTGCGCAGGCCGTCGAGATCGTTGTCGAGGCGCTCGCGCGCCACCGCGCTCATATCGACTTCAAGAAGGAGATGGGAGCCGCCGCGCAGATCGAGGCCGAGATTGATCGGCTGGTGCGGGATCCAGTTGGGTAGGCCGGAGAGCACGCTCTGCGGCAGCGCGTTAGGCACGGCCACCAGAAAGCCGAGCGCGCAAACGCCGACAATGAGGCCGATCAGCCAGCGTGGAAAGTAAAGCATCGCCCGAAATCAATTCCTGTTCGCGATTGTCGCCGCGTTTCTTGCCTGCGACGGAGCAGCGCCGCTGCCGCGGTCAATTCTTCTTGGTCGCCTTGCCGCCGGCGCCGGTCTCGGCGGGTTCGTCGTCGTCATCGTCGTCCCTGCCGCCGGTCTTGGCGAGCACGCTGACGACGGTGCTGCGCAACGCGCGCACCCGCACGCCTTCCGCGAGTTCGACCAGAAGCTCGTCGTCGCCCACGACCTTGGCCACGGTTCCGATGAAGCCGCCGCCGGTCACCACCCGGTCGCCGCGGCGGATCCCTGACAGCATCGTCTTTTGGTCCCTCGCCTTCTGCTGCTGCGGGCGGATCAAAAAGAAATAGAACACGACGAAAATCAGCGCCAGCGGCGCGATCTGCACCAAGGTACTCGACGCGCCACCGAATCCCAGCGATTGGGCATAGGCCGGCGTGATGAACATTGGAACTCCTTGAGGCTGTGGGGGGATGGCAAACCGTGAGACCGGATTCCTAATGGACTTGGCCGCAAAGAGCAACATGCCCGGCCCGGCCTTCGGGGGCCGCGCGCAACAAGGTTAACCGGGCGATCCGGCCATTTTATCGGTCCGTTTACCTCTCGCGGTTAGGTTGGACGCTGCCCGCCCTTCCACAACCGGATGCCATCGACGATGCCAGCACCAGTGGCTTCCATGAGCCGAAGCCCGATGATCTATGCGGCGCTCGCGCTGTTCCTGCTGGCCGCCGGCTATGGCGTCTATCGTCTCGTCGCGGATCACTTCGGCGGCCCGATCGGCTATACCGACTGGGCGATCTTCAAGACCCGCTTTATCGAACCGGACGGCAAACTGGTCGATAGCCATTCAAAACTCACCCACAGCGAGGGCCAGGGCTACGCGATGCTCCTGGCGCTCGCCGCCGGCGACCGGCCCGTCTTCGATCGGGTTTGGAACTGGACGCGGACGAATTTGCGCCGCGACGATGACGCATTGCTGGCGTGGAAATGGAAGCCCGATGGCCAGGGCGGCGGCGCCGTCGACGATACCAACGACGCCGCTGACGCGGACATTCTCATCGCCTGGGCGCTGCACCGCGCCGCCAAGCAATGGCATGAGCCGGCATACGACGCCGCGGCCGCGCCGATCGCGCGCGACGTCCTCGACAAGCTGGTGCGGGATGTCGGCGGCGTCACCATTCTCATGCCGGGACGCGTCTGCTTCGAGCAGGCGGACGGCATCACCATCAACCTGTCCTACTGGATTTTCCCCGCGTTCGCGGCGCTCAACGAACTGGCGCCGTCGCCGCGCTGGCAACAGCTCGAGCAGAGCGGGCTCGACCTGATTGCCGCGGCACGGTTCGGCCGTCAGCAATTACCGTCGGATTGGCTGCTGCTGCGCCCCCGGCCGGGTGGCGGCGTCACCATCGCGTTGACGCAAGACCAGCCCCTATTCGGTTACGACGCCGTACGCATCCCGCTTTATCTGTTGTGGGGCGGCAAGGCCTCGCCCGCGGCGATGGCGCCGTTCCTGGCCTATTGGCAGGCCGCGCCGGCCGACATTCCGGCCACGGTCAATCTGGTCACGGGCGATGCCGCGCCTTACCCGATCTCGCCGGGAGTGCGGGCGATCGTATCCGCGGTCGAAAGCCGCGATGCCGCCACGCCGGGCCGCAGCGGAACCGCGCCGGCCTTGCCGAGCCTCGATCCCGACCAAGACTATTATTCGGCGGCCTTGGGACTTTTGGTGCGGCTCGCGCTCCGCGAGACTTCTTAATCAGCCGCGGCGGTCGATCACCTGATCGATGGTCGGGCGGGTCGAAACCGGCCCCGCCCGGCCGATTTCGGCGAACAAGGCCTCGGCTTGCTTGCGCGCCGCGGTGACTTGTTCCGGCGTCATGCGGATCGCGAGCGTCGCGCGCAGCGTGGCGGCGTCGTGGTCGCCGCCGCGCTCGGCGAGTTCGCCCCAGGCGTAGGCCAGGCCGATATCGGCGGCGACGCCGTTGCCGGCGGCATACAGGCGGGCGAGGCCGGACTGCGCCTCGCGCACCCCTTGGCGGGCCGCGCGTTCGTACCAGCTTGCCGCGTCGGGACTGCTGCGCGAAACGCCGCGGCCGTTTTCATAAGCCGCGCCGATACGGTATTCGGCCATTGGAAAACCGCTCGCCGCGGCATTCATATAGAGAATGGCGGCCTCGACATCGTCCGGCTTGATGCCAAGCCCGCGCTCGGTCATGACCGCCAAATCGTATTGCGCCTCGGGCGATCCGCCGTTTGCGGCCATTCGGAACCAGCCCGCGGCGCGGGCGTCGTCATGTTCGGGCGCGCGCGGATCGGCCAACTTCAGGCCGAGCTGAATTTGCGCGTCGGCGTCGCCGTTCAGGGCGAATTTTTCCAACCGGGCCAGCGAGCCGCTGCCGTCGTCGACGATTCCCGAATAGCGCAGCAAGCTTTGAAATATGTCGCTCGGCAGATCGACTTTGCTGGATACCAGGCCCAGCCCGAACAACAGCGCGAAGACGGTGGCGCCGATCAACAGCACCGGCGCCGGCCGCGCCTGGCTTTTGGCCCTGATGCGTTCGCGGCGCTCGGTGGCGATTGGGCCCAAGACGGTCGGAGCCGTGGCCGCCAGCATCGGCGCGACCGGCAAAAAAATAAGCGGCTCGTCGGGCTTCGGCGTGGCGCGCACCGGCGGTTCGGATACGACCGGCCGTGGCGCCGCCACGGC
>JAATGI010000366.1 GCA_015654725.1 Rhodospirillales bacterium | reverse complement strand
GGGCGTCACGGAGGCCGTGACGGCCAGGCTCGGGCCGGTTAATTCCCATGCCCCCGGCTTTGCTTCCTGCGCGGCGGCGGTCGCGACCGACGCGGTCAAGACGGCCACCGGCCCTGCCCATCGCCAATTCCGGCTCATCGCGAAAACTCCTGGCAATGCCTCTCCACCCCAGGGCGCAACCTTAACGCATTGCTTGCCCCTGCGGCGGACGTTTGACAGCGGCGCGGGGGCAATGATAGGGAGCAAGCACGCTTCGCGTTCGTGTCCGCTGCGATTTATCTGAACTCGTTACGGGATTCCGCCCATGCCGCGCGTTTCGATCGGCGATTGCCATCTTTACTACGAGCGACAGGGCGCCGGCTTTCCGGTGATGTTCGCCAGCGGGCTCGGCGGCTACGCCAACTTCTGGCGCGAGCAAGTGCCGGTGTTCGCGCGGCAGTTCGAGGTCATCGTCCACGACCAGCGCGGCGTCGGCCAAAGCGATGCCACCCGGTTGGCCTTCACCATCGAGGGCAACGCCGCCGACATGATCGCGCTGATGGACACGCTCAAGATCAAAAAGGCGCACATCATCGGCCACGCCACCGGCAGCGCGGTGGCGCAGGTGCTGGCGATCGAGCATCCGGAGCGCCTGGCGAGCATCGTGCTGGCGGCGAGCTGGGCGCGGCAAGACCCGTTCCTGCGGCGCATCTATACCCTGCGCCGGAATATCCTGACGCAGATGGGCCCGGCGGCCTATCTCGACGCCTCGAACGTGATGCTCTATCCGCCGGGTTGGGTGGCGCGCAACCACGAGATGCTGCGCCAGAACGAATCTCAGCAGCTTGCCGGCTTCAAGCCCGACATCGTGCTGTCGCGCATCGACGCGCTGCTCGCGTTCGATCGCACGGCGGACCTGCCGCGCATCAAGACGCCGGCCCTGGTCGTTGCCAGCGAGGACGATTTCGTCATTCCCTCCTATCTGTCGGAAGAGTTGGCGCGACTCATTCCCGGCGCCGAAGCCAAATTCTTCGGCCAGGGCGGCCATTGCTTCATGCAGGTCAATCCGCGCGAATTCAACCAGGCGGTCCTGCCGTTCCTGACGCAGCACACGCCGAAATAGTTTTCAGTCGAGAAACTGATAACTGAAAACTTAGCGGAAAACTGACGACTTCCTTCAGTATCCGTTAACACTTGGCTCGCTAGCATCGCTGGAACGATGGAAAGGCGTCCATGCCTAAATCGAAACCCAGCGAACGTGGCGCGATCGAGGGCGGCAGCCTGCCGCTCTCGGCGCTGACCGCCGCCGGCGACATCGCTTATCTCTGGGACTTGGCGTCCGGCCGTCTCTCTTGGTCGGGGGTGAGTCCCGAATTCGTCCGCCTCGGCGGGGCCGGGGCGCTCGACCGCGCGAAGTCGCTCTTGGACCGCATTCATCCCGCGGACCGGCGGGTGCGGCAGGAGCGCATGCACGCTCATCTCGCCACCGGCGCCAGCTTCGACTGCGAGTTCCGCCTGCGCCTGCCCAACGGCGAATTCGTCTGGGTGCATGATCGTGGCGCGGCGCCCGCGGGCGACCGCATGCTCGGCGTGTGGCGCTTCGTCACCCAGCGCAAGGCGGCCGAGCGGCATCTCGAATATCTGGCGAGCTATGACGAGCTGACCGGCTTGTTCAACCGCAAGCGCTTGCGCGAGACGCTCGATTACATCCTCGCCGCGAGCCTGCGGAGCGGGCGGCCCGGCGCCTATCTGGTGATCGGCGTCGATAAGCTGACCGCCGTCAACGACGCGCTCGGCGAGGCCGCGGGCGACACCGTGTTGACCGAGATCGCGCGCCGCATCGAGCAGAATCTGCGCGCCAGCGACGTGTTGGGACGGCTTGGCGCCGACCGTTTCGCCGTGGTGCTGGCCGAATGCGCCGAAGATCAGGTTGGCGTCGCCGCCGAGCGCATCGTCGCCTCGGTCAATCGCGAGCCGATCCAGACCGACGCCGGCCGCATCTTCGCCACCGTTTCGATCGGCGCCGCCACGTTCCCCGAACAGGCCAAGGTCGGGCGCGACATCATGGCGCGCGCCGAGAGCGCGTTGACCGAAGCCAAGCGTGCCGGCCGCGACTGCTTCGTCCCCTATCTTCTGACCGACGAGCAGCGCGCCAAGCACCGCGCCGACATGGTGATGGGCGATGGCGTGCGCCGCGCCTTGAAAGAGGGCCGCCTCGTCTTCGCCTATCAGCCGATCGTCGAAAGCACCGAGGTCGTCGGCCAGGCCAATGTCGATTACTACGAATGCCTGTTGCGCATGATCGACGAGGACGGCGTGCCGGTCGCCGCCGCCGCCTTCGTTCCGGTGATCGAACGGCTCGGCTTCGTGCGCATCATCGATCGCTATGTGCTGGAGCGCGCGGTGCAGGAGGCGGCGGACCATCCCGGCTTCCGCCTCGGCTTCAATATTTCCGGCGTGACCGCGACCGACCGCTCCTGGCTCAGGACGGTGATGCGGCTGCTGCGCGACAAGCCGCTTCTGGCGCGGCAACTGGTGGTCGAGATCACCGAGACCGCGGCGCTCCACGACATCGAGGAATGCTCGCGCTTCGTCGGCACGCTCCGGGAATTGGGCTGCCGGGTCGCGATCGACGATTTCGGCGCCGGCTTCACCTCGCTCCGGCACCTGCAGGCGCTCGCGGTCGATACCGTCAAGATCGACGGCTCGTTCGTGCGCGATCTCGCCACCAAGCCGGAGAATCAAGTCTTTCTGCGCCATCTGGTCGGGCTGGCGCATGGCATGGGCTTCACCACCGTGGCCGAAGGCGTCGAGAGCGAGGGCGAGTCGGCGATCCTGCGGCGCGAGGGCGTGCGGCTTCAGCAGGGCTATTACTTCGCCCGGCCATCGATCCCGGCGCCGTGGGGGAAGTAGATTCAGATGACAGGGATCAGGTATCGGATGACAGATAGATTCTGATTCCGGCTATTCCTTGACCTCGCCCTTGCCGAATTCCTCGAGCTTTTTTTGCAGCGCGTCGAGCCGGTCGGTCAGGTCCTTGATCGCGCCGGGATCGGCCGCTTGCGTCGGCGCGGGCGCCGGGCCGCGCGGTTTTTCCGGCGCGGCCCCGGTCATGGCGCCGGGGAAGGGCGAGAACATTTTCATCGTCTTCTCGAACAGCGCCAGATTCTGCTTGCCCATCTCCTCGAACGAGCCGAACGGGAACAGGCCGCCGAACGCGTCCTGCAGGCTCTTGCGCATCTGATCCTGA
The DNA here is from genome assembly GCA_015654725.1 of Rhodospirillales bacterium. Classification (GTDB taxonomy): domain Bacteria; phylum Pseudomonadota; class Alphaproteobacteria; order ATCC43930; family CGMCC-115725; genus JAATGI01. The sequence goes on along the minus strand of JAATGI010000366.1, from coordinate 205 downwards.
TTGGTGGCGAAGCTCGACATCGCGTGTTCGAGATAGCGCGGCACCAGCCATTGCATGCTGTCGCCGTAAAGCCCGATGAGCTGGCGCAGGAAGCCGATCGGCAAGAGGTTCTGGCCGCCTTTGCCTTCCTCTTCGACGATGATCTGGGTCAGGACCGCGCGGGTGAGATCCTCGCAGGTCTTGGCGTCATAGACCACGAAATCAG
>JAATGI010000170.1 GCA_015654725.1 Rhodospirillales bacterium | reverse complement strand
GGCGTTTCCGATCGCCTCGCCGAGCATATTTTCGAGCAGGTGGCCAAGTTCGCCGGCTACGGCTTCAACAAGTCGCACGCCGCGGCATACGCGCTGCTCGCCTATCAGACCGCTTATCTCAAGGCCAATTATCCAGTCGAATATATCGCCGCCTTCATGACCTACTGCATCGGCAATACCGACAAGCTCAATGTCTTCCGCCAGGAATGCGACCGGCTCGGCATCAAGCTGTTGCCGCCCGACATCAACCGTTCCGATGTCGGTTTCGCGGTCGAGACCGGCGCGCAAGGCGTGTCGTCGATCCGCTATGCCTTGGCCGCGGTGAAGAATGTCGGCGCGCAGGCGATGGGCCAGCTCGTGGCCGAGCGCGAGGCCAACGGGCCGTTCCGCGATCTGTTCGACTTCGCGGCGCGGCTCGACGTCAAGAGCTTCAACAAGCGCCAATTCGAAAGCCTGGCCAAGGCCGGCGCGTTCGACGGACTCAATCGCAATCGCACCCAGACCCATAACGCCGCCGAGCTGCTGCTGCGCCATGCCGCCGTCGCCAGCGAGGAACGCGTCAGCAAGCAGGTCAATCTGTGCGGCGATGGCGGCGAGGCCGGCGCCAACGCCGCGGCGCTGCCGGCGGCCGAGGACTGGCCGCCGGTCGAGAAACTACAGCATGAATTCGAGGCCATCGGCTTTTATCTGTCGGGCCACCCGCTCGAAGCCTATGGCAAGAGCCTGGACCGCATCGGCGTCGTCCGCGCCGCCGATCTGATGGCGCGGGTCGGGGCCGGCGGCGCCAGCCGCTACAAGGTCGCCGGCATCGTGGTCGGCAAGAAGGAGCGCAATTCGGCGCGCGGCAACCGCTTCGCCTTCTTGCAACTCTCCGACCAGAGCGGCATGTACGAGGTGACGGTGTTCTCGGACGTGCTGAGCCAGGCGCGGCAATTTCTCGATTCCGGCTCGCCGCTGTTGCTGACGATCGATGCCCGCGAGGACGGCGAAGGCCTGCGGCTCACCGCGCAAGCGATCGAGCCGCTGGATCGCGCGGTGGCGAACGCCGCCGCCGGCCTGCGCATCCATGTGCGCGACGACGCGGCGGTGGCGATGCTGGCCAAGCTGGTGGCGCGCGTGAGCGGCGGCCGCGGCCGCGTCTCGCTGGTGGTGCCGGTTGCCACGGCGCGCGAGGTCGAGATCGCGTTGCCCGGCGGCTTCACGATCGGACCCGGCGTCCGTGCCGCGGTGCAGGGCCTTCCGGGCGTGGCCGAAGTCCACGATATCTGAGCGGCGGAATCTGAGCGGCGGAAATTTACGTTTTCGCCCGGCGAAACCGGGTCGGTATGCGGAATCATAACCGTATGCACTCTTGACGGGCGCGGCGGATTCGCGCAGGGTTGCGCGAAATCCAAGGCTGCATTGCAAAAGATGAAAGCGATGCGGCGTAAAACGGAGGGAGGTAGAACATGCAGCGTAAATTTGGCCTGCTCGCAGGCCTGTGCCTGATTGGCGCACTGTTTGTTTCCGCGCCGGCCATGGCGAAGGTGGATTGCGGTGAGAACACCGGCCAAATGGCAACCGGCGCGCCGATTCCCATTGGGGCCGTGACCTCGGCGAGCGGCATCGGCAGTTTCGAGGAAGCCGACCTGGCCGCGAAAGCCTATTTCGATTGCGTCAACGCCAATGGCGGCATTCACGGCCGCCCGATCACGTATCACGATGAAGACGACCAATCGAAGCTCGACGTCGCCGCGCAGGCCGCGAAGAAGCTGGTCGAGGACGAGGGCGTCTACATCATGGTCGGGAGCACCAGCTTCATCGAGTGCATCCCCAACGCCGATTATTACCTCAAGCATAACATCCTCGAGATCGGCCTCGGCATTCCGCCGCAGTGCTATCAGTCGAAGAACATCGCCGAAATCAACGCCGGCCCGCGGGCCAGCGCCCTCGGCGCCAACGACTATGCGCGGCGCAAACTCGGCGCGAAGAGCATGGTATGCCTGATCTTCAAATTTCCCGGCTCGGACTATACCTGCGGCGGCGTCGAGGCATGGGGCAAGGCGTACGGCGTCAAGGTGACCAGCATTTATGCCGATCCGAGTTCGCCGGATTTCAGTTCGCTGGCGTTGCAAACCCTCGCGACCGGCATGGACGGTGTCCAAGCATTGTTTGTCGACGATCAGGGCGCACAGCTCCTGAATGCCGCCGAACAACAGGATGGCGCCGCCAAGATGAAATGGACCGCGCCGACCTCGTGGTACACCGTTCGTTTCCCGGGCGCGATCGATACCAAATACCGGAACGATCGGGTCTGGATAAACACCGAACTCGGACCGTTCGACGCGACGGGTCTAGACAACACGAACTGGAACGCGGTCATGGACGCCTTTGGCCCGAAGGTGCTGAAGGACAGCGTCTCCCACACCAGCCATATCCGCGCCCGGAACGCCGTCAATGCG
>JAATGI010000003.1 GCA_015654725.1 Rhodospirillales bacterium | reverse complement strand
GCGGGCCGCGCCGCTCCTCAACGGTGTCGGCTTGCGTTGCGGGAAGATTGTCGACCACCAGCGTGAGACGGCGCGGCGTGACGAAACTTTGGGCGATAAATCCGGCGAACCCGGACGCGCCGAAGCGTTCGCTCGCGAGACGCGACAAATCATCGGCCGCGCGCATCTGCATCCGCGCCGGAATTTCCTCGGTCAGGAACTCCAACAGCAGTTCAGGCATCAGCCGGCCTCGCCGGCGAGCCAACCCTCGCAGCAAGCCTTGGCCAGAGCACGCACCCGGCCGATATAAGCCGCGCGCTCGGTTACCGAAATCACGCCGCGCGCATCGAGCAGATTGAAATTATGGCTGGCCTTGATGCACTGGTCGTAGGCGGGCAGCGGCAGTTTGCGCTCCAACAGCGCGCCGCATTCCTTCTCGGCGTCAGCGAAATGGCGGAACAACAGCTCGGTATCGGCATGCTCGAAATTGAACGCGGAATATTCGCGTTCCGCCCGCTTGAACACGTCGCCGTACTTGACGCCGGCGCCGTTGAAATCGAGGTCGTACACGTTGTCGACCCCCTGCACATACATCGCGAGGCGTTCCAGGCCATAGGTGATTTCGGTCGAGACCGGATCGCATTCGATGCCGCCCACCTGCTGGAAATAGGTGAACTGCGTGACCTCCATGCCGTCGAGCCACACCTCCCAGCCGAGCCCCCAGGCGCCAAGGGTCGGGCTTTCCCAATCGTCCTCGACGAAGCGGATATCATGGTGCTTTGCCTCGATCCCGAGGGTCGCCAGGCTGTCGAGATAGAGTTGTTGGCTCGCGGCGGGCGCCGGTTTGAGGATCACTTGAAATTGATAGTAGTGCTGAAGGCGGTTGGGATTTTCGCCATACCGCCCATCCGCCGGCCTGCGCGAGGGCTGAACATAGGCGGCGTTCCAAGTCTTCGGGCCGAGCGCACGCAACGTCGTCGCCGGGTGAAAGGTGCCCGCGCCCATCTCGACGTCGTAGGGTTGAAGAATCACGCAGCCCTTGCCGGCCCAATAAGCCTGCAGGCGAAGGATGAGATCCTGAAAGCTGTTGCTGCTCAATCGTCGCCGGCGCCGCTATCGCGATTTTCGGAATGAAAACAAATCGATATTGCGTCGCAACTTAACGGTGCGAGGGGCGGGAAGCAAGGCGAGGCCATGATTTTACCGTCCCGACGGGCAATTGGCGCGGCCGCAAGACGTAGCACCGCTCGCCGGCACGAAGTCGCCGCAGGAATTGCATTTGACAAGATCCTGGGCGGGAATGGGTTGAGCGCGCCGGCCACGTCCTTGAGCGGCGGCTTGCTCCGCGGCGCGGCGCACCGCCTGCCTGATCTGTCCGACACGGGTCACGAATTTGATGCCCTGCCACAAGACAAACAACAGCAAGGCGAGAACGAGCAATTTGCCGATGCTGAACCCGAGCATGGCTTGGTGTAGGGGAGGCTTAACAACGGGTCAAGAAGGGGAAGTACCGAGAGGGAGGGGGGCGCCGTGACGAAGCACGGCATCGGCCGCCTCGGTATAGCGGCCATCGGCCTCGTGGAGAACGAGGCCGGAAGTCAGTCGCGTGGGGCTGGCGACGCCTTTGCGCGCCGTCACGATGACGCGTTTGGCGTCTTTGTTCGGTCCTGCCCAGAGCGGAAAAACCATAATGTCACCGGCGCGACTTGAAAATTGCGCCAACAGGCGATCGAGCCGATCGGCACGATGAATGAAGGTCACGCTGCCTTTCGCCCGTACCATCACGAAAGCGAAACGGACCCAATCCGCGAGCGCGGCTTCGCCCTCGACGTTCGCTTGCGCCTTATCCGACTGCGCGGGCGGCGTGATCCTCCCGGGCTCAAGATAGGGCGGATTCGCCATGACATGGTCGAAGCTTTCAGGCTCCAACCGCTGCGGCGGACGAGCGAGATCGCCAAGCAACGCCATGACGCGCGCGTCGAGACCGTTCAGAGCGATATTATCGTTGGCGAGCCGCACCAGCGCGCGATCGGAATCCATGCCGATAATTCGGCACTCCGGGACGCGCGCGGCGAGACATAGCGAAACGGCGCCGCCGCCGCATCCAATATCGAGCACGACGTCGCCGGCGCGCGCGGGGACCGCCGCGGCGAGCAGAACCGGATCGATGGCGGCGCGATACCCTTCGGCTGGTTGGCGCAATTTGACGCGGCCACCCAATAACGTATCTTCGCTGAACGGGAGCGCCACGCCGCTCACGCCATCGCGTCCTTCAACAGTTCGTCGGCACGGGCATGATCGCGATTGGCGACCATCACGCGCCGGGGGATGGCGCCGATACTGCCCTCAATGACGCTGGTATAGCCGTCGAGGATCATGATCTCGATCCCCGCGTCGGCGAGATAAGCGCGGACCCACGATAAAAACACGGCATCGTTGGTGCGGACGAGCTCTTTCATCGCTTTATCGGTTAGTGGCGGGGGCGCCGCAGTGGGAGGTCGGGCTTGACCGGACTAGTGAGCGGCCTATGCTCGCCTGCGATTATGTGGCCGTCAAGCGAGGCGGCGCGAATGGGAGTTCCGCGTGGCGCTGCCGGCGAGTGCAAGCAAACCTCTGGCGAAGCCGCAGGCCTCGCTTGATACCCTGGCAAATTTGCTCAAAGCCGACTTAGAGCAGGTCAACCGACTGATCGTCGAGCGGATGCAGAGTCCGGTGGTTCTGATTCCGCAATTGGCGGGTCATATCGTCGCCGCAGGGGGGAAGCGCCTTCGGCCGATGCTGACGCTCGCCGCTTCGCGCATGTGCGGTTATGGCGGCGAGCGACATATTGCGCTGGCCGCTTCCGTCGAGTTCATTCACACCGCCACGCTGTTGCATGACGATGTCGTCGATGCCAGCGGCTTGCGCCGCGGGTTGGCGACCGCGAACGCCGTATGGGGAAACAAACCATCCGTCCTGGTCGGCGATTTTTTGTTCAGCCGAGCGTTCGAATTGATGGTTCAGGACGGCTCGTTGCGGATTTTACAAATTTTGTCGCATGCCGCCGCCGTGATCGCGGAAGGCGAGGTATTGCAACTCGTGACCGCCAACGATACCAGCACTAACGAAGCCGACTATCTCGACGTTATCGGGTCCAAGACCGCGGCGCTGTTCGCGGCGGCGAGCTGGATCGGCGCGGTGCTTGGCGGACGCCCGACCGAAGAGGAAGAAGCGCTCGACGCTTTTGGACGAAATCTTGGGATCGCGTTTCAGCTGGTCGACGACATGCTCGACTATTCGGCGCGCGAAGCCGAGCTAGGCAAGTCGATCGGTGACGATTTCCGCGACGGCAAAATCACTCTGCCGGTCGTGCTGGCTTATCGAGCAGGCAGCGAGACCGAACGGGCTTTCTGGCGCCGGACCCTCGAGGAGCAGGAGCAGGGCGAGACCGACTTCGCTCACGCGATTGAACTATTCCACCGCCACGGCAGCCTGCGCCTCACCGCGGAACGGGCCCGCCACTATGCCGAACTGGCCCGTTTTGCATTGACGCCGTTCGGAGACTGCGCCGAAAAACGGGCGCTCGACGAGGCGGTCGATTTTTGTATCGCGCGCGGGCATTGAGATCAGCGGAGAACGCGGAGCCGCGGATTGCGGTTGCCGCAAAGTGCAGAAGGCGGTATATCGCGCGCCGGCCGGAGTGTAGCTCAGCCTGGTAGAGCACCGCTTTCGGGAGGCGGGGGCCGTAGGTTCAAATCCTATCACTCCGACCAGTTTACGCGGCGTCCGGGGACTGTAGCCAGGACGCGTATTTCTTCAAGAGCGCTTCTTGTGCGGCCACTACCGCAGGCGGCCGGCCATCGGGATTTGGCGCGGCTGGCGCACCCGGGATCGCGAACGGTTCGGCGGGATCGGGCGCCCCGCCATGAACCGTGCCGAGTAACCTCTCGACATCGGCCTTCAGCGCATCGAATTGATCGAGGGTAATCTTGCCATCGCTGTAAAGGGCCTCGGCGTCGTTCACGGCCTTTCGGATAGCGCTCCAATTTTCAAGGACGTCCCACAGAATCATGGCGCTCCCCCCGTGAGCTGTTTGATCATGGCGGTGTTATTTTGTACCCAAGCGATATGAGCGGCGGCCACGGGCGGTACCGTTGCCGGCGCGGCCCACAGCGCCGAGAACGCGGTCCAACCGAACCAGCCGAAGAAAGCCATGCCCCCGACCGGCTCGGTCGTCGTCGGCAGCCGTTCGCAGGCGCCCTGCATGAACCCCTTAATTGTCTCGACTTGCTGCGCGGCGCTTGCGGGTGCCGCGGCATTCGCAGTGCTTGCTTGCGCCTTTGCTCCCGCGGCATTGGATGTCACCTGCCACTCCGAGCAGGCCGCCTTCAGCGCGTCCTCGGCGATCTGAATTCCCTGGGCCACGCGTGTCCCGGCACCGACCACGGTCAGACCCACGATGACGAGGGCGGGGTTGGCGAAAGCCCGCGCCGACGGCTGCACCGCCAGTCCCGCGATCAGCACGATTGCGAGCCATTGCATCAGCCGCGCCCGGTGCCATCAGCGGCTCGCGCCTCGGGGCCGACGACGAACACATGCCCCGACGGCATTTGCAACCGCCATTCGCTAGTGCCCGTACGCGACAGTGTCGGCAATGCGCTCGCAACCGGCGCCGACGTCGCGGGCACCGTCAGGTTCACCGCCGCTTGCAGGCCGCTGACGATGTTGCCGAGCCAGTACGCGAAATTGGCGTTGACGTTGGTCAACGCGCTCGGCTGGATCTGGCCGGTCGAGACGTTGCACACCGCCGTCGCATAGGCCAGCAATTGGCCCGCCACCGAACTCTTGCTATTCGGATTAACGCCGGCTGCTTGGGCTGCGGTCAGCACCGGCTGCGCGGAGGCGCAGGCGTTGTCGGCAATGGCAAGAACGCCGCTCGCAACCTCCGAGGAAACGGCTGTCGCGTCCGCGATGAAATCGCTGACGTCGGTCGAGGCGTTGGCGAGATCGGATTGAATTTGCTGCGAACAACTCGCCGCAGTCAGCAGCGGGAACGCACCGAACATGAAGACGAGCAGCGAGACAGCGCGAATACGCGCGCCGGAAAGGCGCCGGGACGAGATCATGGGAGCTCCTTGGAAAATGGAGATTGAGTCGGCGTTGATCAGCCGGTCGGCAGCTTCGATGTGGGAGGCGCCGGATTGGGCAGTGGCGGGACAGCTTGTGCCGACAATTCGGGTAAAAACACCGCAAGCGCGGCGGCAACCGCCGTTAAGACAGCGATGACGGCCTGCAACTCGGCGGGGGCGAGATTGACACCGGCTAGGCCGAGCAATGTTGCCAGACAGGCGTAAGTCGACGGCTCCGCAAGCCGCGCGATGAAGAAGGCGAGTAACTGCATCTGGCGACTCCTTGGTCATTAAAAAAGCCGCCCGAAGGCGGCCCAGTGTGGCGGGAGCGACACACGGCGATAATGCGCGGTGAATCGTCGTCAGCGCGTGCCGAGTTTGAGAGCAAGGGTGACAATGACGCCACCTAGCCCCGAAATCACGGACCCGGCGACGATGATCACTAACGTCTCGAGTCGTCCGACACGGCGCATGGTCAATTCGAGCAACGTCATGATATTTGCGTAGCGCTCGGCGCACACCGCCTCATGTGTGTGGAGCGCCGACAAGTTCTTGGCGCCACGCCGCGAAGATGAGCGACTGGCTTCCTCCGGCCGAGACGTGGTTCCGCCCGATCTCGCGAGCATCGGCGGCGACGTCACGAAAATTCCCAAACAATGACGATGCCGCCCGTCCCGGCGCCGCCCGGTTCGGCGGTGCCGCTGGTATTGTCGGAAGAAATCGCTCCGGAGCCGCCGGAGCAGTATCCCTGGCCGGCGTTGCCGGCCGATTGCGCCGAGCCGGAATTGGCGTTGACCGCGCTCTGGCCACCCTTGCCGAAAGGCGAAGAGCCGCCCTCGCCGCTCCACCCGATCGAATCCGTGAAGAACAGATTGCCGCCATCGGCGCCTTGATTCGCGGCGATGGTGATACCGCTGGTTATTGTGGCGATGCCGCCGGCACCGCCGATATTGGCGCGGCCGGTTCCGTCCGCCATCGAAATGCCCCCAACACCCCCGTCGCCCATGATGGCCGAGCCGAAGCTGGTATTGCCGCCGGCATTGCCGTTGTTATTACCGGCGGTGGGCGCCCCGCCTCCGGCGCCGATGGTGACGGTGGCACCGCTGAAACCGGAAGTGAGTCGAACCTTGAAATAGCCGCCGGCGCCGCCGCCGGAAGCGACGCTGGCATTGTTGGACGCGGTCGAAGCCGCCGCGCCGCCGCCGGAGGCACCCCCGCCGCAACCCTCGACGATAACGCTTCTGGTTCCGGTATCGGGCGAATAGGTTCCGCTCGACGTGAAGACTTGGACGCCCAAAAGTGTGCCGTAAGCGCAAGTGATAATATTCTGGCTTCCGTCGGTGCATACCGTGGCCGAAGCCGACAAACTCGGCAAATTCACACCGCCATTCGCGGTCAGTTTCGGTGTCACCGACACGCCGCTGTTGTTGATGGCGACCTGCACGGTCTGGGTCTGGGCGCCAGTCCCGCTCGATGTCGGCGCGGGAGCCGAGAGATTGAGCGTCGAGCCGGTCGAGTTGCCCGTGCCGATGCCCGATTGGATCGTCAGGTTGGCGCCGGAGGCGTTGCTATCCGTGCCGGGACGGGTGCCTTGAGTGCCGAGCGTTTGCGACACTGGCGACGCGGCATTCGCGCCGCCAAGTTGGATTGTGGCCGCCGATCCTCTCGTTAAGAAGGTATCCGGTGTCGTTGCGCTCGAACCGCTAACAGTGCCGCTCGCCCAGCCCAAACCGATCCCGGAGGAAAGCACCACATTAGATGTGTTGAGTTGAAGAGTGTTGGTCGCCGCAGGTGCAAAAACCTGCATGCTACCTTCAAAAGTAAATGGCGTCGCATTGGTGTAGGTCGAAAAAACACCACCGCCGCCGCTCCATTGAAGCGTGGCATAGGCAGAGGTGCTCGTCCCTACGTTCATTTGGACATAAGTGGCGGACGGCCCGAAGAGGTTAAATCGATCAGTTCCCGAACCAGGATTGTCGAGCGTAACCGCGCCCGACTGAGTCACTCCATAATCGATGGTGGCGGAGCTCGTATTGTTGAGCGTCATCGTCGTTCCAACCGATATCGGCTCGGTCGTCGAGACCTTGGTCCCGTTATCGGTGATGGAAATGGCCTCGCATCCACCCGAGCCGTTCGAGGCCTGTACGACGCCAGCGGCACCGCTCGGCGTGCATCCACTGCCGGAGGCGACGCCGTCGACGCCCGGCGGAAACATCCAGACCGGATAGGTGCCGGCGCTCGAATTCGTGCTTTCGACGAAGCCGAGGATGCGGCCCGATGTGGGGCGCGTCGCGCCGGCATCGTGGCAGTCGCCGCTCGTCGTCGCGCTGATCTGGACGTAATCGTTGGCTGTAGTGGCACCGTCGAAGACGCAAGTGGTTTGGCCGGCAATAGCGATCTCGGCATTGCCGGACGTGCCACCGCCGCCGACCACGATGCCGGCGGCGGTGGTGTCGCCGGTCGCCGTGACTTGCGCCGCCAATGGCGCGCCGGTGAGCTTGGCAAGCTTGTTCAGCGTCGTGCCTGTCGCCGAGTTCGCAACTTCGGTGACCAGCGCGTTGCCTTCGACGTCGACGGGTTCGGTCGAGGTGACAATGGTACCGTTGTCCGCGAGGGCCGATGCCGTCATCGGCGAGGTGCCAGCGCCCTTCGGAATAACACCTGCCACCAGCGTGGCCAGGTCCGACGGCCCCGTCAGGCTGACGGTCGGCGTGGCGCCGCCCGTTGAGCTCAAAGGCGCCGATACCGTGACATTGCCGCTCGGAACGACGCCACAATCCACGGCCTGCTGGGGATTACTGGTGGCGCAAAGCGCGTGGCCCGAGATTGCACTCGTCGGCGCATTGATCGGAGACGCCACCTGTTGAGCAAGCGCTTCCGCGCTTGCCAGCTTCCAGAGGACAGGGATCAGAAGACAGAGAGCCGCCGCTCTTTCGCCGATCCTCTTCCTCTGACCTCCGATCCCCGTGATTTGTCGTCTGGTCATGGTGCTTGCACCCATTGAGTTCCATTGAACAGAACCTTCAGCATGCCGTACGCGATCGCGATGACCGGGTTCGTTGAGCCGCCCTGGAAATTCTTGCCGTTGAGCGCGACCGTGATGTTGTTGCTCCCCGCGTGGCCGGTGCTGTCGATGAAGGCGTATTGATCCCACTGACTGGGCGCCGCGGGCAGGGTTGCCGTGATGGCACCGGACGCGGCATCGCAGTGATAGACCTTGTTCGCGACAGCGACGCTGAAGCTTGCGGTCTTGAGTATGGCCGTCGCCGAAGCGATGTCGCTCATCAGGGCGAGTTCGATACCACCGGTCGTGACGCCGTCAAAAAACCAGAGCCGGCCGGTATCGGTGATATAGGCCAGCACGAAGGCGATCCCGCCGGGCGCGACGATCGTGGCGCGTTCGGCGTCGGTGCCGGTGTTGATGCCGAGAAAGTTCGAGGGCTGCGCCATTATTCACAGACTCCAGAGTTCAAGCGTTTCACCGACGCAGGCACCGATATCGCCGCAAATGCACGTATTCGCCGCTGGTCCTCCGATATCGCCCAGTTCGATCGCGTTGCCCGCGCCGGAATAAAGCGGTGCCATGAAAGCGCTGTTGGAGAAGGCAAAACCGCTGCCGGTCGGCACGTAGGTCACGGGCTCGATCGCGGCCAAGTCTTCGAGTCCGCCGCCCCAAATGTTGAAGGACGGGAACTTGAAGTACATGGTTTTGCCGACGGCGTTGGCCGGCAGGTCGTATTTGAAAATCGCTTGGTCGAGATAGACGAACGGCGCGCCAGACGAATGCGCGCCGGCGCAACTCGTATAAAGTCCGCGATACAGATCGGTGAGGTCGTATGTATCGCCTCTGGCGGGCGCGATTGCCCCGTAGGCAATAAGTTCGCCATCGACATAACCGAGTGTTCGCGCGTTGGCCCCGTCGGCGGCGGTGGCGGTGGGAAGCACTCCCCCGCTCATTGCCGTGTTTGCGACGAGCGTGTCGGCCGTAT
>JAATGI010000105.1 GCA_015654725.1 Rhodospirillales bacterium | reverse complement strand
GTCGGGCGCAGCGGCGGCGGCAAGAGCACGCTGTTGCGCCTCATGGCCGGGCTCGCCGAGCCGTCCGACGGCGCCATCGCCGTCGGCGGCGAGCCGGTTTCCGGCAGGGTCGCGGCAGCGCGAATGATGTTTCAGGATGCGCGGCTGCTGCCCTGGCGCCGCGTCCTCGACAATGTCGGCATCGGACTTAGAGGCGGTTGGCGCCCGGAGGCGCACACCGCTCTGCGCTCAGTCGGTCTCGAACAACGCGCCTATGACTGGCCTGCGGTCCTGTCGGGCGGTCAACGTCAGCGCGTCGCGTTGGCGCGCGCGCTGGTGTCGCAGCCGAGGCTTTTGTTGCTGGACGAACCCTTGGGCGCCCTCGACGCGCTGACCCGGCTCGAAATGCAGGCGCTCATCGAGAATGTCTGGCGCGCGCAAGGATTTACCGCCGTGCTTGTGACCCATGACGTGGCCGAAGCGGTGGCGCTGGCGGATCGCGTGATTCTGCTCGATCGCGGCGTCATTTCACTTGACCTAAGGGTGCCACACCCAAGGCCGCGCCGACGTGGCAATACCGAACTTTCGTCGCTTGAGGCGACATTGCTCGACCGTCTGATGACAGAGGGCCGTCGCCACTTTGGCACGCCCGCGCCGGCGAACCGGCGCATCCACGAGGTAGTGACCGGCTAAATGAATTCCGCCCCGGTCCATTTTTTTTGCGGGACGTCTGCACCATTGTTGCTTTTTTTAACGAGGTGAAATGATGAAGGCCATTCGCATCCATGATTACGGCGATGCCGACCAGTTGCGCTACGAAGACGCGCCCGTGCCGGAGGTGGCACCCGACGAAGTGCTGATCAAGATTCACGCCGCCGGGGTCAATCCCGCCGACTGGAAATCACGCCAAGGCTTGATGCGCCAAGTCCGGCCGCTGAAATTTCCCGCGATTCTCGGTGGCGACGCTGCGGGAACCGTCGAGCGCGTCGGGGCGGTGGTGTCGCGCTTCAAGTCCGGCGACGCGGTGGTGGCGCGCGTCAATGGCGCTTACGCCGAATTCGCCGCGATCAAAACCGACTTCGTCGGCCGCGCGCCGAGGAGCATCCCGCTGTCGCAGGTCGCCGGCATTCCGATCGCGGCGGGAACCGCCTGGACGGTCCTGTTCGAGACCGCCGACCTGACGAAAGCCAAGACCATCCTGATTCAAGGGGGCGCCGGCGGCGTCGGCACCTTCGCGATTCAGCTCGCCAGGCTCGCCGGCTTGCGCGTGATCGCGACCACCTCGGCGCGCAACCGCGAGCTGGTCGAATCCCTCGGCGCGGATCAGGTGATCGACTATACCAAGGAAGATGTCGCGCAAAAGGCGCGCGACATCGATCTGGTTCTCGACACGGTCGGCGGCGAGGTGCTGAAAAGCTCCTTTGCCTCGGTGCGCCGGGGCGGACAATTGTTCAGCATCGTGGCGCCACCGGACGAGGCGTTGGCCAAGGATCTCGGCGTCGATGCGCGCTTCGTCCGCAGCAACATCACCGGGATTAAGCTCGAGGAAATCGGCGGCTTGATCGATGCCGGCAAGGTCAAGATCGTGATCGAGCGCGAATTTCCGCTCGCCGACGCCAAGGCCGCGCACAAGCTGGTCGAAACCGGCCGCGCGCGCGGCAAGATCATCCTGCGCGTGGCCTGAGCGAAACCGGCGGGGCCATATGCGCTTTCGACATATTTCATCCCGCAGAGCCATCCAATATATTGACGGCCGCAACGAGAGGAGAAGGCCATGACCCTGGAACAGCGCGTCGCCGATCTGCTGCCGTCCGTCGAGGCGCAATTGAACTATCTGGTGCCGATGAGCGAGCGGCCGCGCAATTACGCGAAGGAGCCGCCCCCGGGCGTGCCGCGCAGCAACGCCAAGCACGAGACGCACACGGTCGCGATCCGCGACGCGCGGCCGATTTTCGGCCGCGTCAGCCTCGACAGCGAGGGCTTCGGCTTTCTCGAACATCGCAGCGCGGTTTCGAGCTTCGCCGACGAGGACGAGATTCGCGCCGTCTATTATCCTGAGGCCGAGGCGCTGGTGAAGGAATCGACCGGTGCCGATCGCGTCTTCATTTTCGATCACACGCTGCGCCGCCGGATTCCGGGTTTCGACGATCGCCGCGATGTCGGGCCGCGCCAGCCGGCACTGCGCGTTCATATCGATCACACGGCGAAGTCCGGGCCGCAGCGCGTGCGCGATTTTTTCCCTGACGAGGCCGAGGAACTGCTCAAAGGCCGCGTCCAGGTCATCAATCTGTGGCGGCCGATCCATCATCCAGTTTATGACGCGCCGCTCGCCGTTTGCGACGCACGCAGCGTCGCCGCGGCCGACCTGGTGCCGAGCGATTTGGTCTACGAGCATCGCGTCGGCGAGACCTATTCGATCACCTACAATCCGGCGCATCGCTGGTTTTACCTTTCCGAAATGCGCCCGGACGAAGCGATGCTGATCAAGTGCTGCGATTCCGCGACCGACCGCGCGCGCTTCACGCCGCACAGCGCCTTCATCAACCCGGCCGCCGCGCCGGACGCGCCGCCACGCGAAAGCATCGAGATCAGGACATTGGTCTTTCATTACGCCTGACGGAAAACTGCGAGCGGGGGACGCAACCGTTGAGCTTGCCGGTCCTGGATCTCCGCCGACTCGATTCTGGCAGCGGCTTCGCGTTGCCGGATCGTGGCTGTTGTTTTTCGCACTGGTGTTCGCGGCCTGGGAGTTGGTGACCGCCAAATTCGGGCTGTTGCCGCGTCCGTTTTTCACCGCGCCGCAAAAAGTCGTTGCGGCCTTCATCGACGATTGGCCGCGCATTCTGTTGTGCGTCTATTATTCGCTGCGCTTGCTGGCGGCGGGCGTGGTTGCCGGCGCGGCGCTGGGCTTCGCCGCCGGCGTTGCCATAGGCTCGTCCCGGCTCGCCAATTATTGGGGCCATCCGCTGTTGCGCTTCATCGGTCCGGTGCCGGCGACGGCTTGGCTGCCGGTCTCCAGCGTCAGCGGCGCCTATTACGACATCGCGCGCACGCTCGGCGCCAACGAGCGCTTCCTGGTGCTGAAAGTCGCGATTCCCGCCGCAATGCCGCACGTCTTTGTCGGCTTGTTCATGGACCTGTCCTTCTCCTTCGCCATCCTGGTGGTCGCCGAGATGCTGGGGGTGAGGGCCGGTCTCGGCTGGTATTTGCAACGGGCGCAGGGCTGGGCGGCCTACGGCAATATGTGGGCGGGCCTCGTCGTGATGGCGTTCCTATGCTCGGGCCTCATCAGCTTGCTGTTCCTCACGCGCGACCATCTGTTGGCTTGGCAAAAAGGCTTGCTGCAGTGGTAGCGATACCGTGGCGATCCGGCGTCTTGCCGCGAAGCTGGGCCGGCTGGCTCGGCGTGTTCGGCACGGCCGCCATGGTCACCGCGATCGTCTGGTGGGCGATTCTGTTTCCGACCGTGGTCGAGAATGCCGGATTGACCTTGGGCGAGGCCCTGCCCTGCATCGCCTCCAATTCGGAAATCTGTTCCTTAGCGATGGCGCTGTGCGGCGCGCAGCACCTGTTCGGCATCAAGCAATATTTGCCCGGCCTGTTCTGGGCCGGCACGATCCTTCTAAGCGTGAGCCTGCTGGTGGCGCCGCGCGCCGACGGCCGAAGCAAGTAGGCGCCTCAGAAAGTGCCGAGCCGCCCCTTCGCCGCCGCGAGGCGGCTAAGTACGGCGATGAAGCGGTCGATTTCCTCGCAGGTGTTGTAAAAGGCCAGCGAGGCTCGCACCGTGCCTTCGGCACCGAAGCGGCGCAGGATCGGCTGAGCGCAATGATGGCCGGCGCGCACCGCGATGCCTTCTTGGTTGAGCGCGCTGCCGACTTCCTCGGGCGTATAGCCGCGCAGAACGAAGGACAGCACGCTCGCCTTGTCGGCCGCGGTACCGATCAAACGCAGGCCCGAGATGGCGAGCAGCGCGCGCGTCGCATATTCCAGCAGACCGTGCTCGTAGCGCGCGACATTCTCGATGCCGATTTGCTGCAAATAGACCAGCGCCGCGCCGAGACCGACCGCGTCGGCGATGTTGCCGGTTCCCGCCTCGAACCTGGCGGGCGCGGTTTGAAATGCCGTCTTCTCGAAGGTGACGTCGGCGATCATGTTCCCGCCGCCTTGCCAGGGCGGCATGTGCGCGAGCACGTCGCGCTTGCCGTACACGGCGCCGATGCCCGTGGGCGCGAAGACCTTGTGGCCCGAGAACACGAAGAACTCGCAGTCGAGGGCCTGCACGTCGACGGGCATGTGCGACACGGCCTGGGCGCCGTCGAGCAGCACGCACGCGCCCACGCGGTGGGCCAT
>JAATGI010000250.1 GCA_015654725.1 Rhodospirillales bacterium | reverse complement strand
GGCATCACCAGCATCGGCGCATCGGGCTCATGCGCCATCAGCGCCAGCGCCGCGACGCAAGCGGCCGGCGCGGTATTGCGCGCCACCGGTTCCAGCACGATGGCTTGGGGTGTTACCTCGATGGCGCGCGCCTGCTCGGCGATGATGAACCGATGCTCGTCGTTGGCGATAAAGAGCGGCGGCGCGAAGCGGGATTTGTCGCCGACGCGCAGCGCCGCTTCCTGGAGGAGGGTGTGGCGCGAGGTGAGCGGCAGGAACTGCTTCGGATATTGTCCGCGCGACATCGGCCACAGCCGCGTGCCCGAGCCGCCCGACAGAATCACCGGATGAATGCGCGCCTCCGCGCGCGATCCCGCTGCCATATCCACATCCCCTTGCCGGCGCCACCGTTGCGGCGCGACGCGCGATGCGATCGCCGCGCACTATGGCACGGATTCGTCGCCGCCGTCGCCCCGGCCGGCCGAATCCGGGCGACGGATGAAATCAGACGGCGGCGAGATCGTGCCGCATGACCCGGCGCGGTGCGCGCATGAAGGTCAGCACGGTGGCCTCGGCGGTCCCGTTCATCGCCCTCAGCTCGTCGCGGCACCGTTCAAGGGCGTGCGCTTCCTTGGCGTCGTCGCGGTCCAGAATGTCCATGTAGCTGATCTTGATTTCGACCAGGTCGATCAAGGTTTCGATCGCTTGCTTTGACAGGGCCATGATCCCCTCCAATGGTTAATGGAAGAGATTTTGCCGTTAAATTTGCTAAAAAACGGTAAACGGTATTTTAGATAAATTTACCGGGTTTATTCCTCCGGCAGGCCGGCCTTGCGCAGACCGTCGAATAGGATCGGCTCGTTCGGCCCATGCTCCATTTGCCATTTGACGGTCAATTTCGGGTTGAGGCGACGGGCTTCGGCCAGGGCGGACTTCGCATCATCGGCCTTACCTTCTAACGCGTAAGCTGCAGCTAAGTGCACATAGGGCGTGTAGGGAACGTAGCCCGTATTGATCGCCTTCTGCTCCTCGTCGATTGAGGCGTCGAAGTGCGTGAGTTCAAGCTCGACCGCGCCTAAGCCCATATGCCAGAAACCCATTTCCGGATCGCGCGGACTGAGTCGCATAGCTTGTTGTACATCGGATATCGCTTGCTCGAATCGGCCGAGGGACATTTCGGCGCCACGTCGTACCGTGTATAGCGGAGCGAAATTCGGATTTAAGGCGATTCCGGCATCGGCGGCGCCGAGCGCCTCGTTCGGGCGGTGCGAAAGATACAGATAGAGGCCTTTCACTAAATACGCCTGCCGCTATCGGGAGCGAGCGCGATGGCTCGGTCGGCTTGAGCGAGTATCTTTTGATCGTAGTCGGTCTCTGTCGTCGTCCATCCGAGCGAATACTCGATCATATAGGTGTCAGCGTCGCCCACCAGCGCGTCGGTGTCGTTCGGGTCGATCTTGAGCGCCTGTTCGAACCAGGCGCGTGCCGCATTATTGTTTTCCTTCGTCATTTTTTGCTGCTGCAGCGAGAACTGGCCGCGCATGGTGAGATCGATGGCGTCTGGGTTTTTGGAGTGGGCGCCCTTTTCCGCTTCCGCCTTGACGAGTTCATTACCCAAGCTGTTGGCCAATCGCGCCACCACCTGATCTTGCAGCTTGAACAAATCCGAGATGCCTTCTTCGAAGCGGTCGGCCCATAGGTGCGCCCCGCTCTCCGCGTCGATGAGTTGTGCGTTGACGCGCACCCGGTTCTGATCGCGCTGCACCGAACCTTCGAGCACATAGCGCACGCCAAGCTGCTTGCCGATCTCCTTGGCGTCGATGTTCTTGCCCTTGAAGGTAAAGGCCGTATTGCGGGCGATCACAAAGCTGTTGCGGATGCGCGACAGGTCCGTGGTCAGGTTCTCCGTGATGCCGTCGGCGAAATAATCTTGGCTGGGATCGCCCGAGAGATTCGTGAACGGCAGCACCACGATGGAAAGATGTGTGGCCTCGTCCGACGGTGGCACGTTCGCCGCGACGGGCTTCGGCGCGGCGAGGAAATACCAGGCGCCGCCCGCGATCACGATCAGCAACACCACGATCCCCGCAACCAGCGGCACGAGCAACAGACGCCGTCTCGCCGCGGGTGGCTTCGCTTTAGCCGGCTTCGCTTGCGCGGGAACGCCGACTTGCAGCGAATAGACCCGCATCGGCTCGGCGATATTCTTTAGGCTCTGCTCGCCGAGATCGCTCGCGGCCAGATCGAGCCGTATCCGCACCTGGCGATAAGCATCTTCCGAAAGACAAATCCCCCCTGGTTCGGCGATGCCTTCGAGCCGGGCCGCGATGTTGACGCCGTCGCCCATCAGGTCGCCGTCGGACTCCTCGACGACATCGCCGAGATGAATGCCGATGCGGAACTCGATCTTGCGTTCGGGGGCCACGCCGGCATTGCGCTCGGCCATGCCGTTCTGCACCTCGATGGCACAGCGCGCGGCATCGACCACGCCGCGGAATTCGACGATCGTGCCGTCGCCGGTGCGCTTCACCACCCGGCCGCGATGCACGGCGATGACGGGGTCGACGAGATCGCTCCGGAGCGCCCGCAGCCGCACCAAGGTGCGTTCTTCGTCCGCGCCGGCGAGACGGCTATAGCCTGCCACGTCGGCGGCTAGAATCGCGGCGAGTTTACGAGTTTCGGCCAATCCCACCCCCAACCGGCGAGATTAACATAAATCAGCGGCGGCGAGGCGCCGGCGGCGGTCGCTTCCTTCGGGGGCGGGCGCCGCTTGGGTGAATCGCGGCGATCCGGCCGTGATCTTTGAGCGCGTCGGCGAGCGAGCAGCCCTCGAGCGCGCCGGCGATGGCGTCGCGCGCCTTCAGCATCGCCCAGCGGATGCGGCAGGTGGCGACGTCCCGGCAATCGGCGCATGCCTTGAATTGGGTGCGGCTGGCGCACAGCAGCGGCGCGAGCGGACCGTCGATGGCGCGGATCGCCTCGCCGAAGCTGATGTCGCGGGGCCGCCGCGCCAGGCGATAGCCGCCGCCCCGGCCGAGGCGGCTTTCGAGAATGTCGGCGTCGCGCAGCTCGACCAGGATGGTTTCCAGGAATTTCCGCGAGATCCGCTCCGCGCGCGCGATCTCGGCCACCGCGATCAATCGCTCGCCGGGATAATTCTCCGCCAGCACCAAAAGCGCGCGCAGCGCGTATTTCGCCTTTTTCGACAACACGCTCCGCCTTTAACAGGTCCGGCGCGGCGGGTCAAAGCGACGGCCGCGCCTTGATCTCCCATTCACTTGATGGGAGTATTATGAATT
>JAATGI010000318.1 GCA_015654725.1 Rhodospirillales bacterium | reverse complement strand
GCAGGAGGGATTCAAGCCGCGCCGGGATATCAAGCTTGCTCTGACCTGCGGCGAGGAAACCCCAGAGGTCTTCAACAGCGTCAAATGGCTGACCCAGACCCAGCCGCAAGTCTTGAACGCCGCGTTCGGGCTCAATGAAGGTGCGAGCGGTGAACTCGACGCAAGCGGCAAGCCTGTCGCTCTGCAGATCCAGGCAGGCGAAAAGGTGTACCAGGACTTTGCCCTCGAGGCCTCCGACGTGGGCGGTCACAGCTCCCGGCCTACCAAGAACAATCCCATCGTGCGGCTCAGCGCCGGACTGGTCAAACTCGGCTCGCATAATTTTGCGATCGCCTTGATTCCGGCAACGCGCGGCTACTTCGAGGCGGAGGCGAAGTTGGTGTCGCCGGAAATCGCCGCCGATATGCGCGCAGTGTTACAGAATCCGCCGGACGAAGCCGCCGCCGAGCGGCTGTGGGCAATCAACCCTGGCTGGAACGGCGCGTTGCGTACGACCTGTGTGGTCACCGAAATCACCGGCGGTCATGCGCCCAATGCGCTGCCGCAGCATGTGCTCGCGAACGTGAATTGCCGCATCCTGCCGGGCGTGCCGATTGCCGAGGTGCAACAGGAGATCGTGACCGTGCTTGGCGACGACAAGATTCGCGTCACCCCAACCGGCGATCCTGCCATGCAATCGCCGCCGCCGCCGCTGTCGCCACGCATCCTAGGCCCGGTGCGCAAAGTCGCCGACGCGATATGGCCCGGCGTCGCGTTCGTGCCGACGATGTCCACCGGCGCCACCGACGGCCGCTTCCTTAACGCCGCCGGTGTGCCCACCTATGGGCTGTCCGGCATGTTTCATGACGCTGAAGGTCCTCACATACACGGACTGAATGAGCGGATTCGGGTAAAGTCGCTGATGAACGGGCGCCGTTTTCTGTACGAAGTGGTGAAGCTGTATGCGAATGACACGGAATGAGTCGGCCGCGCCAGCCTCATGAGTTCTGTGACCTCGGCCGATATCGCCGCCCGCCTCGACCGGTTGCCGTCGTCGCGCGCGGTCTGGACCATCGTGCTGCTCATCTCACTGGGCGCCGTATTCGAGTTCTACGATTTGTTCTTCACCGCGTATGTGGCGCCGGGCATGATCAAGACGGGGGTGTTTACGCCGCAATCCCTGGGGTTTTTCGCCTCGCTGGCGCTTATTCGGATTGGCGGTTTCGGCACCTTCGTGTTTTCGACCTTTGCCGGCCTGTGGTTCGGTGTGGTGCTGTTCGGTCAGGCGGCGGATCGCTTCGGCCGTAAGGCGGTCTTCACCTGGTCGCTGATCTGGTACGTCGCCTGCACGGCCATCATGGCGTTTCAGCGTACCGGGCAGTGGCTGAACATCTGGCGCTTCATCGCCGGGGTGGGCTTTGGCGTGCAGCTCGTCACCATCGACACGTATATCGCCGAACTCGTGCCTCCGACTCTGCGCGGGCGCGCATTCGCCCTCAATCAGTGCGTCTCCTTCGGCGTCGTTCCCGTCGTTGCTTTGCTGGCATGGATAATGGTTCCGCGGCAACCCTTCGGTTTCGATGGGTGGCGCTGGGTGGTATTGTTCGGTTCCATCGGTGCGATCGTCGTCTGGGGGCTTCGCTCCGGTATTCCGGAAAGTCCGCGCTGGCTGGCCGGAAAGGGCCGGCTCGAAGAAGCGCAGGCGATCGTCAGCGCCATCGAGGTCAAGGTTTCGGCGGAACACGGCGGTACGCTGCCGCCGCTTCAGCCGACCGCAGTCGAACACGGCGGCGCGGCGAGCCTTGCGGATATTTTTACCGCCAAATATCGCAGCCGCACCGTCATGCTCTCCATCTTCAACGCCGCGCAGGTCATCGGCTTCTACGGCTTCAACTCTTGGGTTCCCACCTTGCTCATTGCCCGCGGCGTCACCATCACGCACGGCTTGGAATACGCCTTTATCATTGCCATCTCGCAACCCTTGGGTCCGCTGCTCGGCAGCGTTTTTGCCGACAGGATCGAACGCAAGGCTCAGATCATCGGTGGTCTCGCCGTCATGGCCGTCTCGATGGCGGCGTTCGCCTCCGCTAGCACTCCGGTGATGCTCATCCTGATCGGCGTCGCCTTTACGCTGGCCGCGAACATCATGTCCTACGCCTACCATGGCTATCAGGCGGAACTGTTTCCCACCCGCATCCGCTCCCGCGCCGTCGGCTTTGCATACTCGTGGAGCCGTCTGGCCGCCGCTTTTTCGGGCCTGATCATCGGTTCGCTGCTCGCCACCGGCGGTGTGCCGGCCGTCGCCGTGTTCATCGGCGGAGCGATGCTGGTGGGCATCGCCGTGATCGGCATTTTCGGCCCTTCGACAAAGGGGCTGGCACTTGAACAATTGAACGATTAGTCCCCGTTCACCCGCAGGGCTCGGTGCACTCTTTGAGCCGAGGCGGGTCATATGGCCTCACTGCGGGGTGATGCGGCGCCATCGCGACAGATACTGTCTATCGGGCTGATAGAGAGGACCAATTTGACTTTGCGCGGCCTTGGGGTCTAACGTTCCGCCGTTCTCAAGCCTGTATTTGGTTCCGACTTTATAGATCGGAAGGAGCGAGCCGTGAACTTAAAAGGTAGCAAGACAGAGAAAAATTTGAAAGATGCCTTCGCAGGCGAGTCGCAAGCGAATCGGCGTTATTTGTATTTCGCGGCGAAGGCGGACGTCGAAGGCTTCAATGACGTGTCGGCTGTGTTCCGTTCCACCGCAGAGGGCGAAACAGGCCACGCCCACGGCCATTTGGAATACTTGGAAGCGGTCGGCGACCCCGCCACGGGATTGCCGATCGGCGCGACCTCGCTGAATCTCAAGGCGGCGATTGCCGGCGAGACTCACGAGTACACGGACATGTACCCCGGTATGGCGAAGAACGCCAGGGACGAAGGGTTTGGCGAGATCGCCGACTGGTTCG
>JAATGI010000158.1 GCA_015654725.1 Rhodospirillales bacterium | reverse complement strand
TGATGGGCGGCTTCTTCTACGGTCAAGGCCTCGGCACCTATATGGGCGATTACGGCGGCCAGTCGGCCATCGCGATCGGGCAGACGCCGTCGGGTCACTATATCAGCGCGCTGCCGACCGAATGGGGCATCTTCGCCGCCTATAAGCACATGTGGACGGATCAACTCCGCAGCACCGTTGGCGGTGGCTACTCGCACATCCAGGACGAGAGCAGCATCTATTGCGGTGGGCAATCTATTTCCTCGTGCAACAGCCCTGCCGGTGGAAACGTCTCGGCCGCTCTGATCAATGGTGCGGTCGCGGAAAACGAGCATTGGAGCATTGTCGCCAACCTGATCTGGAGCCCGGTCAACAACGTCGATTTCGGCGCCCAGATCATTTACTACCATGTGCATGCCGAGCAGGCGAACTTCATCAACGACGACAACGCGAACGGCCACGACCTCCGCGTCGAGGCGGGCGCCACGCTTCGGTTCTAATCCGGTTCGATCCGGTAGATCTCTCGAACCCGCCGGCGGCAACGCCGGCGGGTTTTTCTTCGCTCACAGAGTCGAAGCGATTGCCCGACCTTCAACGCCCATCAGCGCCGAAAGGCGCTCGGGCTCGCGGAGCAGCGCCCGGCTATCGCCCTCGTAAACCACCTTGCCGCGATCCAGGACCATCGCGCGCTCGGCGACGCCCAGGGCGAGACGCGCATGTTGCTCCACCAGCAAGATCGCGGCTTCGTCCTCGCGCCTCAGCCGTTCGATCCCGGCCAGCACCGCGTCGACGATCACCGGCGCCAGGCCTTCGAGCGGCTCGTCCATCAGAATGACCGAGGGATTGCTCATCAGCGCACGGCCGATCGCCAGCATTTGTTGTTCGCCGCCCGACAGCTGGATGCCGTAATGCCGGCGCCGGTCGGCGAGAACCGGGAACAGCTCATAGACCCGCGCCGGCGACCAGCGCGGGGCGCCGCCCGTGCCCGCGCGCTCCGCCACCGCGAGATTCTCGTCGACCGTCAAGGAGCGGAAGATCTCGCGCTCTTGCGGAACCCAACCCAGCCCGAGGCGGCAGCGGCGATAGGGCGCGGCGCGGGCGATGTCGCGGCCATCGAGTTCGATTCGGCCGCCATGGAGCGTGGTATGGCCCATGACGGTGGCGAGCAGCGTGGTCTTGCCGACGCCGTTGCGGCCCAACAGCGCCAGCGTCGATTTGCCCGGCAGCGTCAACGACACGCCGTCCAACACCACCGTCTCGCCATAGCCGGCGCGGATATTGTCGAGGACGAGGCCGGCAACGGGGCTTGTGCTCATGGCACGAGACGGCAAAAGCAAAATGAGCCGCCAAGACGCCAAGACACCGGAGCGAAAAGCCAAGAATTCGGGGGTGGCCCGCCTAAAGCGGGCCAAAGCAATCTAGCGAGCTTCAATGTCTGGTCCTTTCGCCCAAATAGACCTCGCGCACCCGCGCGTCGGCGGCGATCTCGGCGGGCGTACCCTCGACGAGGATCGCGCCCTGAACCAGCACGGTGATGCGTCGCGCCAGGCGAAATACCAGCTCCATGTCGTGCTCGATGATGAGCAGCGCCAAATCCGCGGGCAGCGTCTCGATCACGTCGACAATGATGCCGCTTTCGGCCGAGGGCACCCCGGCGGCGGGCTCGTCCAGGAGCAGCACCTTGGGCTCCAGCCCCAGCGCCACCGCGATTTCGACGAGACGCTGGCGGCCGTAGGGCAGCTCGCGCACCAGCCGGCCCGCGTCCTCGGCGAGCCGCAGCCGCTCCAACAGCGCGTAAGCGGCCTCGATCACGTCGCGGCGCAGGCCCACCGGACGGAACAACCTGCCGCCAAGGCCCAGCCGCTCGCCGATGGCGAGGCAGACATTTTCCAAGACGCTGAGGCCGCGAAACAGCGTGTTGATCTGATAGGTGCGGGCGATGCCGAGCTTGACGCGCCGATCCTGGGAGAGCGGCGTGATGTCGGCGCCGTCGAGGAAGATCGCGCCGGCGCTGGGGCGAAGCGCGCCGGTGACGAGGTTGACGAAGGTGGTCTTGCCGGCGCCGTTGGGGCCGATCAGCGCATGGCGGGCGCCGCGTTCGAGCCGGAAATCCACCGCGTGAGTGACCGCGAGCGCGCCGAAGCTCTTGTCCAATCCGCGCGTTTCGAGGGCGGGCGG
The DNA here is from genome assembly GCA_015654725.1 of Rhodospirillales bacterium. Classification (GTDB taxonomy): domain Bacteria; phylum Pseudomonadota; class Alphaproteobacteria; order ATCC43930; family CGMCC-115725; genus JAATGI01. Next base: position 6,344 of record JAATGI010000158.1, on the reverse strand, counting down.
TATCCCCCTCTCCGCCCCATTGGGGGGGAGAGGGGCGGGGTGAGGTGGAGCGTAGGCCACCGATTCTTTCCCCACCTCTCCTAGCCTCTCCGCCCCCAGGGGCGGAGAGGAATGAATTTCAATCGCCGCCACAGCGTCTCGCCGAGGCCGATCATGCCGCCGCGCGCGAACAGCACCACCAGCAACAGAAACAGCCCGATCCAGAAATACCAATAGACCGGATCGATCTCCGCGAAGCGATCCTGCGCGATCATATAAAGCGGCACGCCGATGAAGCCGCCATAGAGCCGGCCGATGCCGCCGACGATCAGCATGATGACGACGCCGCCGGAGCGGTCGAAGCTCAAGGCATCGAGCGCCACGAGCTGCGTCGTCTCGGCTGCCAAGGCGCCGGCCACGCCCGCGAGCGCCGCCGAAATCACATAGGCGGCGAGGCGGCGGCGAAACACCGGCGAGCCGATCGCGTTCATGCGCGCCTCGCTTTCGCGAATCCCGGTGAGCGAGCGGCCGAAGGGCGAATGCACCAGAGTCCGCAACACCAGCCAGCCCAGGAACAGCACGGCGAGGCAGTAGAGATAGGCGGCGACACCATAGAGATCGAACGGGAACAGGCCCAGGATCGGCCAGATCTCCATGCCCTGAAGGCCGTTGGCGCCGCCGGTGAGATCGTTCGCCTTGTTGGCGGCTTCCTGCAGCATCACGGCGACAATGAGCGTCAGCATCAATTGCGTCAGGCCGGTGGCGCGCAACACCACGAAGCCGGAGAGAAATCCCACCAGCGCCGCCGCCGCCGCGCCGATAAGCAATAGGCTCAGCGGCTCGCCCCAGCCATGCGCCGACACCAAGCCGCAGGCATAGGCGCCGGCGCCGAAAAAGGCGGCCTGGCCGAGCGTGATGATTCCGCCGTAGCCGAGAATCAAATCGGTCGCGAGCGCGAACAGGATGGCGATAAAGACCTGCGCGCCGAGCGCCAGATAATCGGGGAACAGGAAATAGCCGCCGATAGCGGCGATCCAAGGCAACGTCTCGTAAGCCCGGAAGCGATGGCGCCGCGCCAGCGCCCGCACGGCCTCGGGCACGGCCGCCGGCGTCGCCGCCGCGCTCATGTCCGGCCGATCTGGCCGAACAGCCCCTTCGGCCGCCATAACAGCACCGCCAGGGTCAGCGCATAGATGAAGAACGAGCCGAATTCCGGCAGCAGATATTTGAACGCCGTGTCGGCGACGCCCAAGAGCAGCGCCGCGAAGAACGGGCCCCGGATAGTGCCGAGGCCGCCGACCGCGACCACGATCAGGAAATAGATCAGATGATCGAGGCTGTAGCCCGGGAAGATCGGCCACAGCTCGGCGCCGAGCGCGCCGCCCAGCGCCGCGAGCCCGGTGCCGAGCGCGAAGGTGAAAGAGAACAGCCCCGAGGTATCGATCCCGACCGACTGCGCCATGCGCCGGTTATCGACCGAGGCCCTGATCTTGGCGCCGAGCCGGGTGCGGTCGAGGCCGAACCACAACAGCGTTACCAGCACCGCGCCGGAAGCGATGATGAAGCTGCGATAGGTCGGGAAATCGCGGCCCAGCACTTCGATCTGGCCGCTCAGATAAGGCGGCGGGTGCATCGGTTGTTGCGACGAGCCCCAGAAATATTTCGCCGCCGCCACCGACATGAAGACGATGGCGATGGTGAGCAGCACCTGATCGAGCTCGTCGCCGCCATAGAAGCGGCGATAGAGCGTGCGCTCGATCGCCACGCTGGCGGCGCCGACCACGATCGCCGCGATCGCCGCCGCCGCCGGAAACGGCACGCCGTAATCGTTGAACAGCGTCGTCATGACATAGCCGCCCGCCGCCGCGAACACGCCATGGGCAAGATTGACGAAGCCCATCAGCCCCATGGTCACGCTCAAGCCGACCGAGACCAGATAGAGCACCATGGCAAAGGCGAGGCCGTGAAAGGCGATGCTGATCGCCGCCGAAACCGCTTCGGTCATGGTCAGGCGATATGGCCGCGGGGGGAGAAATCGCCCGTGGCGGTGCTATCGTGGAACCGGTTGAGCGCCCAGTGAACCGAGGGAAAAGCCAGCTCCGGCCAGGGAATTTCCGCCCAACCGAAGAGCCGCACCTCGAGGCTTTCCTCGCCTGGCGCGAATTCGGGCGCGGTCAAATGGGCGCGATAGAGAATCTGCACCTGCGACAGGCGCGGCACATCATAGATCGCCAACAGGCCGTCGATGGTGATGCGCGCCCGCGCCTCTTCCCACGCCTCGCGCATGGCGCCGGCCTGGGTCGCCTCGTTCAGTTCGAGATAGCCCGCCGGCATGGTCCAGAAGCCGCGCCGCGGCTCGATGGCGCGGCGGCAGAGCAAGAATTGGTCGCCCACGACACAATCGCGCCGACCACGATTTTCGGATTCTGGTAATGGATGAAGCCACATTCCTGGCACACCAGGCGCTCATGCGTGTCGCCGTCGGGAACGGTGCGATGCGTCGGGCCGCGGAGCTTTTCGGGCATAAGGATGGATAGCACCGGGCAGCGGCCTCGGACAAGGCGAGTGCCGCGCCTCGCCCGATCGGCTAGATTGCGCCGCGCATTGGGGACATCGAGGTGACGCCGCTTATCGCTATCCATCTCGCCGCCGCGCTGGTGGCGCTGGTCTTGGGCGCGGTCCAATTGGCGCGCCACAAGGGTACGCCGCCACATCGATGGCGGGGACGGATCTGGGTCGCCGTCATGGTCGCCGCCGCCGGCAGTTCCTTCGGCATTCAAGCGCTGACGCAAGGCCACGGCTTCAGCTACATCCATATCCTGTCGGTCTGGACGTTGGTCGCGCTCACGGTCGCCATCGTCGCGATTCGGCGCGGCAATGTGCGCATGCATCGCGGCTTCATGATCGGCTCCTATCTCGGCCTGCTCGGCGCCGGCATCGGTGCGGTGGCCGTGCCCGGCCGCCTGCTTTACGTCTTTTTCTTCGGCTGAGGGCCGCGCTTCATCAGCACGGCGACGCCCGGCAACTCGCGGCCCTCGAGCCATTCGAGAAACGCGCCCCCCGCCGCCGAGACATAGGTGAAATCCTCGGTGACGCCGGCCATGGCGAGCGCGGCCACGGTGTCGCCGCCGCCAGCGACGCTGACGAGCTTGCCCTCGCGTGTCAACGCCGCCGCCGCCCGCGCCACCGCCAGCGTGCCTTCCTGGAACGGCTCGGTCTCGAACGCGCCCAGCGGGCCGTTCCAGACCAGGGTGAACGACGCCGCCAGTTGGGCCGCGATCGCCGCTACCGTGCGCGGGCCGATATCGAGAATCATGCGGTCCCGCGGCACCTGATCGATTGGTACGATTTCGTTGGCCATGCCGGGTTCGAGCCGGCGCGCCACCACGGCGTCGACCGGCAACAGCAGCGTCCGCCCGTCTGCCTTGGCGGCGGCGAGAATGTCGCGCGCCGTGCTCACCATCTCGCGCTCGTAAAGCGAGACGCCGATGCCGATGCCTTGGGCGGCAAACAGCGTGTTAGCCATGGCACCGCCGATCACCAGCACATCGATTTTGCGCAGCAGATTGGTCAAGAGATCGAGCTTGGTCGAAACCTTGGCGCCCCCGACGATGGCGATGCTGGGGCGTTTCGGGTGTTCGAGCGCGCGGTTGAGGGCGTCGAGCTCGGCCTGCATCAGCCGGCCGGCCGCCGCGGGCAGGAAATGCCCGACGCCCTCGGTCGAGGCATGGGCGCGATGCGATACCGAAAACGCATCGTTGACGTAGAGATCGCCGAGCGCCGCCAGCTCCTTGGCGAAATCCGAATCGTTGGCTTCCTCGCCGGGATGGAAACGGGTGTTTTCGAGAAGCAAGATTTCACCGGGCTTCAGCGCCGCGACCGCGTCGCTGGCCGTGGCGCCGACGCAATCCCCGGCGAAACGCAGCCGGCGCTCGCCCAGCGCCGCTCGCAGCACCGGCAGAATCGGATGCAGCGAATAGCGCGGATCGGGTCGGCCCTCGGGGCGGCCGAGATGCGACATCACCACGACGCGCGCGCCCTTGTCCGCGAGCTCGATAATGGTCGGCGCCAGCCGCGCGATCCGCATCGCATCGGCGACCGCGCCGTTTTTCATCGGTACATTCAGATCGGCGCGCAACAACACGCGCTTGCCCGATATGTCGAGATCGTCGATGGTCGCGAAACGGGCCACGGCGCCCCCCTTATGAAGACTTCTTATTCTTGGGATTCAGGCGTCGCTCAACGGTATCCACGGGATGCGGGCGACCTCGATGCCGTCATCGGCGAGCGCTTCGGATTCCCGCGGCGTCGCCTCGCCATAGATGCCGCGCGGCTCGGCCTCGCCGCGGTGAATTTTTCGCGCTTCGTCGGCGAAGCGCGGCCCGACATGCTCGCAATGGGTTTCGACATGGCGCCGCAGGGCGCGCAAATGGTGCTGAAGCTCGGCGGGCGAGGGCGGCCGTTGCGGTTCGGCCGCCGCTTCCCGCGAGCGCCCCAGGCGCGGCGCCATCGGCGCCTTTTCGACCGCGCTCGAGCCGCATTCGGGGCAAGCGACCTCGCCCCGCGCTTGCTGGCGCGCGAACGCCGCGCCGTCGCGGAACCAGCTCTCGAATTCGTGCCCGGCCTCGCAATGGAGCGAGAAACGTATCATCCGCCGATCGTCCTTTCGGTGTTTTATTTATAACATAATTCGCGTTTAGCAATGGCCGAGGATGAGCGCCGAACATGGTTAATATCCACGCCCGTTCCGCCCCGCCCTCGGCCTGGGTCAAGCGGCATCTGCCTTTGGTCAAGCCCGGCGGCATGGTGCTCGACCTCGCCGCCGGCGAGGGCCGCCATACCGCCCACCTGCTCGAACTCGGCTTTCACGTCACCGCGACCGATCGCGAGACTGAGGCTCTGGCCGCGAGTTTCGGCGCCGAGCCGCGTTGCCGGATCGTGGCGATGGATTTAGAGACCGGCGCGCCCTGGCGCTTGGGCGGCGGTTTCGACGCCATTGTCGTGTCGCTTTATCTGCACCGGCCGCTGTTTTCTGATCTGATCGCCGCGTTGGCGCCCGGCGGGGTGTTGATCTACGAGACCTTCATGCGGGGCAATGAGCGGTTCGGCCGCCCGACCAATCCGGACTTTCTCCTCCGGCCCAATGAGCTGTTCGATTCGTTCGGGGCCGTGCTCAGCGTGATCGCCTTCGAGCAGGGCGAGGTCGAAACGCCAAAGCCCGCCATGATGCAGCGCATCGCCGCGGTCAAAGGCGAAACCGCGAGAGTTCCGCTACGGTGAAATTTCTCGCAGCGCACAACTTGCGACCCCGGCGCTTCGGGCCTATTGATATTGCAGCGCAACATACGCGGACCGACCGGTTCCCGCGCCGCCGCCCGCCGTGGAGAGACTGCCCGATGTCCAAACCTAAAAAACCGCGCCAAGCCAGGCCCGGTTCGAATTTGACCGCTCCCATCCCGCCCGCCGCCATGGCCGCTCCACCCGCCGCGCCAGAACAGGTTTCGGCGCCGCCTCTTGAGGCGGCACCGGCCGTCGAGACGCCGCCCGTCTCGGCCTCGCCGCAGCCGGCTCCGGTCGCGGCGGTTGCAGCCTTGCCACCCCAATCGCCGCCAAGTTACCGCGATTGGGCCGCGCTGGGCCGCGACAACTTTAGCGCCATGCTCAAAGCGAACGGCGCCGTCACCGAGGGGCTGGAAGCGATCAGCAAGGAAATGATCGGCTATGCACACAAATCGCTCGAACAGGCCGCGCGCGCCGCGACCGCGCTGATGCACGCCAAGAATCTCGACGAGATCATCCATCTCAACAGCGCCTTTACGGCATCCTCGATCGAAAGTCTGCTGGCACGCTCGGCCAGCATGTCCGATCTTGGCTTCAGGCTGGCGAGCGAAGCGCTGGTGCCCTTGACCAGCCGCGTCGAAGCCAATCTGGCGACGCTGACCAGGCCGCTCGCGCTATAGCCGCTTACTTCGCGGCGAGCGGTTTTCGCGCCGGCGGAGCGAAAGCGCGGTCGTGAGACAGCGACGGCACCGCGCGCCGGGCCTCTTCGACCTTGGCGGGATCGATCGTCGCGGTAATGAATCCCGGTCCGTCCTCGGCCTCGGCCAGAATCTCGCCCCAGGGCGCCACGATCAGCGAATGGCCGTAGGTCTTGCGGCCCTCGGCATGTTCGCCGCTTTGCGCCGGGGCGAAGACGAAGCAGAAATTCTCGATCGCGCGCGCCCGCATCAAAACATGCCAATGCGCGCGCCCCGTCGGCACGGTGAAGGCGGCGGGGATCGACAGGAACGAGGCGCCGGCCTGTGCCAGCGCGCGATAGAGATCGGGGAAGCGCAGATCGTAGCAGATCGTGATGCCGAGCATGC
>JAATGI010000474.1 GCA_015654725.1 Rhodospirillales bacterium | reverse complement strand
CCACGAAACTGCCGAAGCGCCGTCCGCCCAAGCCCCATTCATCGAGGAGGCCGAGATCGACGCGCCGCCAGCGCGCCGCGACGAAGCCGAGAATGGTGATGCCGGCGAAAAATAAGACAAAGACGACGAGCGCGGTCCAATTGACGGTCATGGCGCCGAGCCGCCCTGCCTGGGTTCGGTGAGGAAATAAACGATGGCCGTCAGCACCGCGCCGACAATGATCCAGGCCAGCGAATACCAATAAAAGAAGGGAAAGCCGATGAAGGTCGGCTCGACCCGATTATAAAGCGGGACCCACAGCGTGAACGGAACCACCAGAAGCAGAAGCCAGTAGCTCCAGGCGTTGCGGCCGCGATTTTTGTCCGCGCCATTGGACGAGACCGGCATCGGCTATTCCCCCTCGTTACTTATTTGCGACCGAGGTAACACGGCGCGCCAAGCCAAGGCAATCTCTCGGGGTTGCCGGCATCGCGGGGCTAGAATTCGCTCGCCGCCGCTGCAAATGCAGCGGATTTACAGCTAATTCTAGATTGGCGAGTACCTCCCCCTGCGGATTCTCCCCTCGTCCGATCATGCCACTTCACCACCGGCGCCGACGGCTTCCGGCCTGTATTATCAGGCGATTTACAGGTCAATCCTTAACGTCGCCTCGCCGTCTCGCCCCGTTTCAACTCGTATCCGTCTCGCATCAAGCGAAATGGGAACAAAATGGGAACTTATCAAGGGGGATTTCTGTCTCGTCCGCGCTTCGTGGCGGGCTACGATGAGCCGGAAATCCTCGCTTCGGCCACCCGACCCGTCCGCCATGCCGCACAAGCTCTTCCACGATTTCGTCACCCTGTTCGTCGTCGTCAATCCGATCGCGAACGTGCCGTTCTTCATCGCCATCGCCGGGCACGAGAATCGCGAACGGTAGCGGCAAATCGCGATCCAGGGGATCGTGGTGTCGGCCCTGATCCTGCTGGTCTTCATCGTGATCGGCCAGCCCGTCTTGGAAGCGCTCGGCATCGACCTCGCGTCGTTTCAGATCGCCGGCGGTCTGGTCTTGCTGATCATCGGGCTGCGCATGATCTTCGAGGAGGTGCGCGACGCGTCGAGCCAGCCCGTGCATCCCTCGGGCAATGTCGCGATCTTTCCGCTCGCCATGCCGTTCATCGCCGGCCCCGGGACGATCATGGCGGTGGTCTTGCTGAGCGACAACAACCTCTACACCGTCTGACAACAGGGCGAGACCGTGCTGGTCCTGTTCGCCGTCCTGCTCATCACCTATGGTTGCCTCGTCGGCGCCCAGCAGATTCAGCGCCGGCTAGGCGCGACCGGCACCAACGTCGTGAGCCGCATCATGGGGCTGATCCTGTTGGCGCTTGCCGTCCAATCGATGATCGGCGGGTTACGTCAGATCAAATTCTCCTAGCCCGGCGAAAAGACAAAAGATCCCGCTGACACCGGCCCGAATCGGATAAGACGAAATCATCGCCAATGGCGCCTACGCGCCGCCACATCGGAGAGTCACTCGTGAAACGATTGCCGCTGCTAACCGTTCTCGCCGCGCTGATATTGGCCTCTGGCTCGGCCTTTGCCGCGCCGGCCGCTTGCGGCAATCTGACGATCACCGGTCATCCCGAATATCCGCCGGTGGGCTATCGGGACGGCGAGCGCATCGTCGGCGCCGGTGCCGCTCTGGTGGAGCGCATCGCGGACGAACTTAAGATACCGGTCCAGTCCAACTATACCGGTTCATGGGCCGAAGCCCAGGCGGCGGCACGCGACGGCAAGGTCGATATCATCTTCGGAATCTATTTCAATGAAGAGCGGGCGGCCTATCTGGACTATGTCCGGCCGGCTTTCATGATCGACCCGGTCGTGGTGATGGTGCCCAAGGGCAAAGCCTTTCCCTTCCGCGGCCGCCAGGACCTTGTCGGGAAGCGCGGCGTCACCAACGCGGGCGAGAGTTACGGTTCCGAATTCGACGGCTTCATGGCGCGAAAACTCACCGTGGCGCGTTCAGCCGGTACAGATCAAGCCTTCAAGGACCTGCTCGCGGGGAAGGCTGATTACATGATCGTCGGACTCTATCCGGGCTTGGCCGTCGCCGCGCAGATTGGCGTGACGGACCAAATCGAGCCGCTAAAAGCGCGGCTATTAAAGGCCGATATGTTCATCGCCTTCTCGAAGAAGTCGCCCTGTCTCGGAGAGATCAAGGCGTTCGGCCGCAAGGTCAGCGCGCTGCGCAAGAACGGCGGCATCGACAAAATGATCCAGGACGCGATCAAAGCGTGGCATGCCACGCAAAAATGATCTCGGCTTTCGACCGGGATCGAGCCACGCCGTCCTTCGCCCTCAGACGCCGCCGCGGTTGGCGGCCATCGGGCGCACGGGCGCGTTGGCGAGGCATTGCGCGATCGCCGACCAGGCGAGCTTGGGCTGCAAGTCGCGATCGAACGGCAGGGGTCGCTCCGCCATCCCGTCGAGGCGTTGGTCCTCGGTGTTGTCCTCATGCCGCACGATCCAGCTATAGCGGTCGGAGAGGCCCCAGGTGATCAGCATCTTCACCGCCGGCTCGTCGAGCGCCACGTCGAGAAAGCGGCGATATTCGTCGGCGACCGCGAGGTCGCGCGCCGCCGGGTCGGCCGGCGCCAGCTCGTCGGTGCAATCGAGCTCGGTGATCTGAATCTCGAGCCCGAGCCCCGCCGCTTCGGCGAGATAGTCGCGCAGCTTTTTCTCGGAGAAAGGATGGCGCCCGACCGAGAGATGCGCCTCGACGCCCAAGGCATCGAGCGGCGTTCCCGCTTTTTTCATGCGCTCGCACACCCGCAGCACCGCCGCGCGCTTCCGGTCCGAATCGGGGGTGTCGTATTCGACCCCATAATCGTTCAAGACGAGACGCGCGGCGGGATCGGCCGCGCGCGCCGCGCGATAGGCCAAATCGAGATAATCCGGCCCGACCTGGTCGAGGAACACGGCGGCGCGAAGATCGTCCGGGCGCCCGTCCTCGGGATTGACCGGCTCGTTGACCACGTCCCAGCTATCGATCCGGCCGCGATAGCGCCCGGCGATGTCGGCAATGCGCAGCAGCATGGCGCGGCGCGCGGCTTCGCGGTCGGCGAGGGCGAGGAATGATTTCGGCGCCCGCCAATACCACAACAGATTGTGGCCGCGCACCAGCATGCGATTGGCGCGCGCGAACTGCACCAGCCGATCGGCCACCGAATACGTCACCTGGCCGGATTCGTCGATCATCTCGGCCCATTTCATCTCGTTTTCGGGCACGATCGCCGCCACTTCGCGCTTCAGCAACGCGGTGAAGGCATCCTCGGGCAGGAGCTGCGACACCATGATCGCGCCGCCATAGACAATGCCGCGCGAGCGCGCGATATCCTTGAGCGGAGGACGGGCATCGATCACGTTAGGCGTGGGCTCGGCCGCGGCGGCCGGACGCAGGCCCAAACCCAGACCGGCGCCCAAGGCCACGCCCGCCGCCAGCACCTGCCGTCGGCTCGTCACCATCGTTTTCCGATTCATGGAAGAGACGCTTGCTTCGCCTTGCCTTCGCGCCGTACCGCTCTAGACTTTGCCGACCATGAGCCGCGCCGACCTGTTCCCGCCGATCGAACCCTATGCCAGCGGCATGCTGCGGCTCGACGGGCTTCATAGCATGTATTGGGAGCAAGCGGGCAATCCCGACGGCGTGCCGGCGGTGTTTCTGCATGGCGGCCCCGGCGCCGGCGCAACCGCGACCCATCGCCGCTTTTTCGACCCCGACACCTACCGCATCGTGATTTTCGATCAACGCGGCGCCGGCCGCTCGACGCCCTTGGGCGAGGTCACCGACAACGACCTCGCCCATCTGGTGCGCGACATGGAAAAGTTGCGCGCTCACCTCGGCATCGAGCGCTGGCATTTGTTCGGCGGCTCCTGGGGCTCGACCCTCGCCCTCGCCTATGCCCAGGCGCATCCCGAGCGCTGCGTCGCCATCGTGCTGCGCGGCGTGTTCTTGTGCCGCCGCTAGGAGATCGAGTGGTTCCTTTACGGCATGCGCACGATCTTTCCCGAGGCCTGGCGCGCCTTTTCCGGCTTCCTGCCCGAAGCCGAGCGCGGCGATTTGCTCGGCGCCTATCACCGCCGCTTGGGCGATCCCGACCCGGCGGTGCATCTCCCGGCGGCGCGGGCCTGGAGCAGCTATGAGGGCGCGTGCTCGACCCTGCTGCCGAGCCCGGACACGGTCGCGGCCTTCGGCGAGGAGCGCATGGCCTTGGGCTTGGCGCGCATCGAGGCGCATTATTTCCTCCACAATCTGATTCCGCCCGAGCGCGACCTGCTGAAGCGGGTCGATCGCCTCCGCCACTTGCCCGCCAGCATCGTGCACGGGCGCTACGACATGGTCTGCCCCGTCGTCAGCGCCGACGAGCTGGCGCGCGCCTGGCCCGAGGCCGAATACATTATCGTGCCCGATGCCGGCCATTCGGCGATGGAGCCGGGCATCCGCGCGGCCCTCGTGGCGGCGACGGAAAAACACAAGCACCGGTTTTAGGGATGGAAACGACCTGCCCGCGCTGCGGCGCCGGCATGAGCTGCAATCCCGGCCAAGGCTGCTGGTGCGAGCAGCTGCCGCGCCGTCCGATGCCCGAGCGCGCGGACGCGGCGTGCCTGTGCCCGAAATGCCTTGCCGAGGAAATCGCCGGGGAGCGACGGCGCGAGGGGATGGTCGGATGACGGCTCTTGACCGAGAATATGGGTACCCATATCCTTACCCCCATCGAGATGGATGCCATGAAGACGACCGTCGAAATTTCCGATTCCCTGCTGCGAGAAGCCCGCGAACTCGCGACCCGCGAGGGCGTCACGTTGCGGACATTGGTGGAACGCGGGCTTCATCGCGTCGTCTCCGAGACCAAGCATGGCGTGCCGTTCAAGCTCCGCCGGGCCAGCTTCAAAGGCAAGGGCCGGCAGCCCGAATTTCGCGACGCGCCCTGGGACCGGCTGCGCGATCTCGCTTATGAGGGTCGCGGCGCTTGATCGCTGTCGACACCAACATTCTCGTCTATGCGCATCGCGAGGATTCGCCGTTTCACCAAGCCGCCTTCCGATGCGTGACGGAACTCGCCGAGGGGCGGGCGAGCTGGGCCATTCCTTGGCCGTGCCTGCACGAATTTCTCGCGATCGTGACGCATCCGCGTATCTATCGACCGCCGACACCGTTGGCCCGAGCCCTCGATCAGGTAAGTGCCTGGCTTGAATCGCCAACGCTCGTACTGCTGGCCGAATCCGCGGCGCATTGGCCGGCATTGCGCGCGCTTCTCGCCGGCAGCCGCGTGGTTGGGGCACAAATCCATGACGCACGGATCGCGGCCCTGTGTTGGCAACACGGCGTGCGCGAACTCTGGTCGGCGGATCGCGATTTCGGCCGTTTCGCCGGATTGGCGGTGGCAAACCCGTTGGTCGACGCCGCGCGAGAGCGATAGCGCGACCGATTTCCCCATGCTCGCAACCAGGTCGTAAGGGAGGACGCCATGAAGCTCGCGACATATTCCACCGCGGCGGGACCACGCATCGCGATCGTTCATGGCGCCGACGCGATGCTGTTCGACCTGGCCTCCGCGGCCGAATGGGATGGCAAGCCGGAGCCTGCGTTCCGCTCGATGCTCGATCTCATGGATGCGGGCGCGGCGCCGCTCGACCGCGCGCGCGGCTTG
>JAATGI010000125.1 GCA_015654725.1 Rhodospirillales bacterium | reverse complement strand
GGCGGCGCGGGATGCGCGAATCTATCCGGCCTGTTGCTGGAGCGGTCACGCTCCTGGCCTTGATGGGAGTCCGCTGCCTCCGACCTCATAACATGATCGGCCGCTTGGGCCTTGTCATAGATCAGGTTTCGAAGTTGCGGTCCTTGCCGACGAACCATCAGTATTCACCTCGCATTCGGTCGCAACCCTGGATGCAGAGCAGAAGCGCGCCGCTTCTCAGGGAGCTGCGTACTCCTCCTTTCGGTTCAGTAATACCCAGGCGACACGCGCCGTTTTATTAGCGAGCGCGACGATCGTCCGATTGAATCCCCGTCGGACAACGAGCGCTTTCAGCCAGGTTGATCGCCGGTTGTCATGCTTGGGCAACCGGCTGACGACGGCACGGGCACCGTGGATGAGCTGGCGCCTGAGGTAATGGTTGGCGCGTCGTCCGATGCCGCCGAGCCGTGGCTTGCCGCCAGTCGTATATTGTCGAGGTACCAGCCCGATCCAGGCTGCCATCTCGCGGCCTGAGCGAAACTGCCGGCCATCGTTGACGGCGGCGACGATCGCAGTGGCGACAACCGGGCCGACACCGGGAAGCTTCGCGAGCCGCCGACAAGTCTCGTTGGTGCGGCAGAGGGCCACCATCGTCGCGTCGAGCTTCTTGATCCGGCGATCGAGATCGTCCAGTTGCTCCAGGAGCTCGCTGAAGATCGCTCGCGCCAGCTCGGACAGGTCGGCACCGGCGACGGCGGCCGGTGCTTGCGCGATAAAGCGCCACGGGCCTTGCGGGAGCACGATTCCATATTCGGCAAGCAGGCCGCGCGTATGGTTGATCAAAGCCGTCCGTTGGCAGATCAGCCGATCGCGGGCACGATGAAGCGATTGAAGGTCCTGCTGATCGGTCGACTTCACCGGTACGAAGCGCATTGTCGGGCGCAGCGCCGCTTCGAAGATTGCCTCCGCATCGACCGCATCGTTCTTCGAGCCTTTGACGAAGGGCTTTACGAAACGAGGATTGATCAGGCGCACCTCGCGGCCGGCGGCGAGCCAGCATCGACCCCAGTAATGCGCGCTGGCGCATGCCTCCATCGCGATGGCCGTCGGCGCCAGGTTGGCGACCACCTCGGCCAGCTTCGCCCGGCTGACCTTCCTCGACAGGATCACCCCGTCGGCCTTGTCGTAACGTCCGTGCCAAAAGTGCCGATCTGAAATTTGCGCTGTTTCAATAGGTTGCACCTGCAGGCCGGTTGCAACCAATTGATATTACGAGAAAGTCAGCTTTTTCATCCCGGCACGCGTTCCAGGGCGGTCGAGGGCGCCTGGCGAAGCAGGCTCGACCTGTGGCGGCCAAGATCGAAGGTGAGAATGCCGCGCATGTTGATGTGCTTGTGGCCGATCGGCGCGAGCCGCCGCGTCACCTCGTCGGGATGATCGCCGGGCGTCGCGTCGATCATTGCCTGGATGCGATGCGTATTCCACGCCATGACGATGTTCGCCAGCAGGGTCAGGGCGCCCGAGATGGTGCCGAGCTCTTCCATTGTCCGCCCGTGCTTTGCGGTGATCATGCGGTTGTGGATGGCGCGCTGCAGGCTGTGCACCGCCTCGCCCTGGTTGAGCAGATGGAGAACCTCGACGCGAAACACGGGGTTGGAGAGATAGTCGCAGAGATAGAGAGTCCGGAGCAGCCGGCCCAGCCCGTCGCCGGCATTGTAGACGGGGTCGCCGGCGGCGGCCGACCCGAAGCGGTCGAGCGCCGCGGTCGCCGATTCCCAGCCGTGTTTGACCGAGGCGCCGAGCCGCAGGAACCCCTCCCAGCCTCGCGCAATAGCGCGGCGGGACACGGTTTCGGACACAATCGGCTGCAAGACCTTTGGAATTTCCAGCCCTTTCGGCAGGTAGAGCTTTCGCTTCTTGAGCCCCGCCAGGTGCGGACACAGGTCGAACCCGACCACCTTGGCGAGCGCCATTCCGAAATGCGTGAAGCCGTGCGTGTCGACGGCGACGCGCTCAATCCGAGCGACCTGGCGCTGGCGCAAGGCGCCCTCGATGGCAGCGCCGGCTTGCCGGCGGTTGAGGACGATCGGTTGATCGTAAAGGATGCCCCATTGGTCGAGGACATGAGCGTAGGTCCCGACCGCGTAAGTTCGGCGCCGCGGGTCGAGCCGTGCCGACCACAAATACCGCGTCGCCTCCAGGCTCATCATATCCGCCGAGGCGAACAGCCCGCGTCCCCATAAGGTGGCGACGGGATGCTCGCGCATGAAGCGCAGCACCGCATCGTTCGCCGAGCGAAGCCGCTTCTCTGCTTCGACCTTCAGCATCATCTGCCCGATGCTGTCAGCCGCCAGCGCGGGCACCATGCGTTCCAGTTCGGCAGCGGAAAGATCGGAGCCGAGCCCCATGAGGGCGGCGTAGAGCGTCACCAATTCCGGCTCCGACCGGCCTGGGCGGCCAAGAAGGGTCCACGAGAACCGCGTCAAGCCGTCGATTTCGATCAGGACTTCCGGAAACTGAACATCGCCGACGGCGCGCGCGAGTGCTTGCCGCGCCGGTTCGAGCCGAGGGTCTTTCGGGCCTGGCTTGCGGCGCGGCAATCGCAATTCGTCGCCCTCGATTGCGACGGCACCGGCCTCGACCGCCTCGGCCAATGCCGCAAGTCCGGCGCTCAGCCCCGCCTCCAGGCGCTGGAGATATTTCTCCGAGCTTGCCGGCAGTTTGAGGTCGCGAATGAAACGGCCCCTGTCGCGCTGCCACAGCTTTTGTGGGATCAGCTTGTCCTCCGGCGCCCGGTACGACAGGCTGTGATCGACCGAGACAGAGCGGTTGCGCAGCGCTCGCTTCAAGGCCATCAGGGTGGCCGCGCGAAAGCAGCCAAGCGCTGCCGCTCGATCCGGCTGATCGATCAGCGCTTGCCACGAAGGGCCAAAGGGCTGCGGCGTCGATGCCGGCAACGCGTTGGGCGAGGCGGCGAGCGCGTCGAGCTTTGCAAAAGCGGCGGCGAGCTTATGGTCGGTCGGGATCGCGAGCGGCGCCTCCCGCGCCAGTTTCAGGAGCCGCGTCAGCTCTTGGGACTTGCGTCCGAGTTCCTGGCGAATGGCGGCGACTTGGCTCCCTTGCCTTTCCGGTTCGAACGGAGCGATCAGCCTCTTGAGCCGCGCGCGCAACTCGGCGGCGCCGAGCGTCTCGTCATCGGCGAGCCCGGCAAGATCGCCGAGCAGCCGGCGCAATCGGCGCAGTCGGGCCGCCTGCGTTTCCTCCACCCGTTCCCGCGCGACACGCCACTGGGCCGAGATCTGGTGATCGAGAAGCGTGAGGTTTCCGTCCATCAGCCGCAACAGCGTGAGGCGCAGAAAACAGGCCACCTCGATCGTGCGATGCGGATCCTTGATCCGCGCCAGCGCTGCCGGTTTCCGCGACATCATCCGCCGCGCGAAATATTCGAGACCGGCGAGCGGCAGATCCGGCAGGATCAGCCGGTCGGAGCCCAATTCCTTGAGGAATTCGACCTTCTCCATCTGCTCGGAGAGACCTCTTGCAGTCCTGCTCGACGGCACGGCGCCGAGCCATTCGCGCCGGCTGACCCCGCCCTCCTCGATCGGCGCCAACAGGCGCGGCACCCATGCCTCGCGCTCGACCGGCATCGCCGCTGCAATGAGCTTGAACAGCGCCTGCTGTTGATGGCGCCGCGCGGCGATCGTGAGACGGCGGATGTGCCGCTCGCGAAGCAACAGATATTGATGCTCGACCAGCCACGACCGGGTGCGCGCCATGAGTTCGGGGTCGTCGAAAACGGCCGCCGCCTCCCGGCGAAGATAGGCCACCAGCCCGCGTTCCGCGTGCGGGGTGAGTTCGCCGCGCCCCAGCAGCCGAAGCGCCGTGGCGTGGTGCTCGAACAAGGTCCGGCGCCGCCGGCGATAGAACGCCCGGATCGAGGCGATCCGCGGCGCCACGCAATCGACCTGCCGGCCGAGATGATCGAGGATCTGCGGCGGTATCAGCTCGACTGAGTTGAGCGTCCTGCCGGTCATCTTGAGAAAGCCGATCTGCAGGGCGAGCGCTAACCGGTTCAAGGGGCCGCGGCGTTCCCGGACCGAAGAAAGCTCATCCTCGTCGAGCGTGAAGAAGTGCTCGATCTCGAGCGCGGACAGCGTCTCAGGCAATCGCTCCTCGCCGAGATAGCGATGCTCCCATCGATTGATCGGCGGCTTTT
>JAATGI010000008.1 GCA_015654725.1 Rhodospirillales bacterium | reverse complement strand
CGCGCCAACCCATTCGGGAATCCCTTCCCGGATTCAAATGTCAGATTTTCACCACTAGATACCAGTCCTCGGCGAAGTCCTTGGCCTGAGCGATGCTTTCTTCTTTCGTGCTGACGCGATGGTTTCTGCCCCCGAGGTATGTGGAGCATTGCCAGTGGTTGCTGTTCTCACGTTTGTAGACGTGAAGTTTGCCTCCCATGAGTTCGTGGTGCGCCATGTGGAACCTCGCTAAAGCCGCCGAAAATGCCTTTTTGTGTAAGAGTTGTGAAAGGCATTTTATGGTTCCATTCTAGCACGTTTTGAGGGTTATACAATTGATTTAGTTCATTTATTTTATTGTCATATTTTTATACTTATCTGCTTTTAAGTCCCTTGCGTCTACCAAATTCCGCCAAGCGGGCCAGGGGGGGGGGAAGGCTAAGGCTGAAGATCGGGAACCGGCAAGGGGCTTAGGCGATATCGATCGGGTCGCCGCCCAATTCCCGGATCAAGGCGGAGATCTCGGCGGCGGCACGGTCGAGCCGGTCGCGATCGAGGCCGCGCGACACTAGATTGGTCTCGGGCTTGCCGCGCGCGAAGGTCGGATAGGAGCCGATATCGATATCGGCGTAACGCGACTGAATCTCGCCCAGCCCCTTGGCGATGGTGCCTTCGGGCAGGTTGCACAGCACCGTGCGCGCCAGGATCGGCGGCCCGCCGGCGAGCGTATGCTTGATGGCGTCGAACATGCCTTGGGCGATACGCGGCACGCCGGCCATGACAAAAACATTGCCGATGCGGAAGCCGGGCGGGCCCGAGATTGGGTTGGGCACCAGCGTGGCGCCCTCGGGCGTGTGCGCCATCCGCAGCCGCGCCTCGTTGAGCTGGCCCTGGGGATAGCGCGACAGCATCATGGCGCGAATTTCCTCGTTCAGAACCAGCTTCACGCCGAAGGCCTTGGCAATACATTCCGCCGTGATGTCGTCATGGGTGGGGCCGATGCCGCCGGTGGTGAAGACGTAATCGTACTGGGCGCGAACCTCGTTCACGGTCTCGACGATGACATCGCAAATATCGGGAATCACCCGCGCTTCCTTGAGCCGCACCCCGCGCTCGGCCAAGCCCTTGGCGATGTAGTTGAGATTGATGTCCTGCGTTCGGCCCGACAGAATCTCGTTGCCGATGATGAGGACGCAGGCGGTCGGTGTCTTTCGCGGCGGCGTGTCGTCGGTCATGCACCGTTCTTTACGGGAAAAATCGCGGCCGTGCCAGACTTGCCTCGCGCGCGATGAAAGCCTAGATGGTAGGCATGACTCTCGGCATCACGGCGCAGCGCTCGGACCCCGAGGCGCGGCGCATTAAAATCCACGGCGAAGCGGAATTCGCCGCCATGCGCGCGGCCGGAAAGCTCGGCGCCGAGGTGCTCGATTTCATCACGCCGCATGTCGTGCCCGACGTCACCACCGAACGGCTCGACCAGCTATGCCATGACTTCATCATCGCCCACGGCGCGATTCCCGCGCCGCTCAATTATCGCGGCTTCCCGAAATCGATCTGCACCTCGATCAATCATGTCGTCTGCCACGGCATTCCGGGCGACCGCAAATTGATGGATGGCGACATCGTCAATATCGACGTCACCGTGATTCTCGATGGCTGGCACGGCGACACCAGCCGCATGTTCCTGGTCGGCGACAATATCGGGGTGAAGGCGAGGAAGCTCGTCGATATCACTTACGAAGCGATGATGCGTGGAATCGCCGTGGTGCGGCCGGGCGCGTTCCTGGGCGATATCGGCGAGGCGATCCAGACTTTCGCCGAAAATAACCGCTTCTCCGTGGTGCGGGATTTTTGCGGCCACGGCGTCGGGCGGATTTTTCACGACGCGCCTTCGGTGCTGCATTACGGCGGACGCGGCGAAGGCGTCGAGCTGCGCCAGGGCATGTTCTTCACCATCGAGCCGATGATCAATGCCGGCCGCTACGAGGTGAAGGTGCTGGCGGACGGCTGGACCGCCGTGACCAAGGACCGCTCGCTCTCGGCCCAGTTCGAGCACACCATCGGGGTGACGGCCACCGGGCACGAAATCTTTACCCTGTCGCCCAAAGGCTGGCATCATCCGCCTTATGTCGGATAAGCCGTCCCGCCGTTCCGCGCCTGTCCCGACCGAAGTCAAGAAGCCGCATTATCTCGGCCATCGCGAGCGCCTGCGCGAGCGGCTCCTGAATGGCGGGCCGGAGGCGCTGGCCGATTACGAACTCCTGGAATTCATTCTGTTTTCGGCGCGGCCGCGCGGCGACATGAAGCCCTTGGCCAAGGCGCTGATCCAGCGCTTCGGCAGCCTCGCCGGCATGTTCGGCGCCGACAAGGCGGCCTTGCTGGCGGTGGCGGGGATGGGCGAGGCCTCGGCGGCGGCGCTGATCGCGACCCGCGCCGCCTCGCTTCATCTGGTGCGCGCCGCAATTCTCGACCGGCCGGTGATGGCGTCGTGGCAGGCAGTGCTCGATTATTGCAACGCGCGCCAGGGCTTCTCCGAGATCGAGGAATTCCGCCTCCTGTTTCTCGACCGCAAGAACGCGCTGATCGCCGACGAGCGGCATCAGCGCGGCACCGTCGATCACACCCCGGCCTATCCGCGCGAGGTGGTGAAGCGCGCGCTCGAACTCGGCGCCTCGGCGCTGATCCTCCTGCACAATCATCCGTCGGGCGACACCAACCCGTCGCGCGCCGACATCGACATGACCCAAGCCATCGCCAAGGCTTTAACCGCGGTCGGCATCTCGCTCCACGACCACGTCATCGTCGGCCGCGGCCGCCACTCCAGCCTGAAAAGCCTGGGGCTGTTTTAGGCGCTACTCCCCGGCCGCCGCGCCCCTCGCGTAATCGTCATGCGCGGTGCCCAGCCCGCCCTCGAAGCGGCGGTAGTAGAAGCGGGTGAGACCGATCGCCGAAATCGCGCCGATCACATAAGGCACCGCGCCGCAGACATAGAGCCAGGTCAAGGGCATGTGCATGCCGATCAGCACGCCGCCGATCAGCGGCCCCGCCACCGATCCGAAGCGGCCGATGCCGAAGGCCCAGCCCGAGCCGTTGGAGCGGAACGCCGTCGGATAAATCAGCGCCGAGGCGGCGTTCAATCCGAACTGCAGCCCGAGCGAGCAGAAGCCGGCGAGCGAGACCATCAGGAACAGCAGCGCCTCCGATTGAAGGCCGAGAAAGCCGATCAGCGCCACCACCGGGACCGAGACGATGAACAGCCAGAGCACCGGCGCCAGCCCGCGGGTGTCGATCGGACGCGCGAGCACGAGTCCGCCCACCGTGCCGCCAAGCTGGAACAAGGTGCCGGCCCAGGCCGCTTGGCTGATCGGAAGATTGGCGCTGGTCAAGACGATCGGCAGCCAGCCCTGGATGAAATAAAACGCCATCAGATTGCAGACGAAGCAAATCCACAGCGTGATGGTGATGCCCGCCAAGCCGTCGCCGAACAGATATTTGGGATTGAAGCCGGCATATTGCTTTTCGTCGCGGATGACGAAATTGGCATTGGCCGGGACCGACGCGCCGGGCGACATGGCCTGCAATATCCTGACGATGCGCTCGCGCGGGCGGCTCCTGACCACGAGGTATTTAAGCGATTCCGGCATCAACGCCGCGACCAACACCGCCATCACCAGCGGCAGGATGCCGCCGATATAAAACAGAATGTGCCAGCCGTAACTCGGCACCAGCCAAATCGAGACCAGGCCCGGCAACGAGCCGCCGAAGGTGATGCCGCAAAACATGATGATGACCATCGTCGCGCGCATGCGCTTGGGCGCGAATTCGGCGTTGAGCGCGATGATGTTCGGCAACAACCCGCCGATGCCGATGCCGGCGAAAAAACGCAGATAGGTGAGCTGGTCGATCCCTGTCGTCCACACGATGACGAGGGTAAAGACGCCGAAGATCAGCGTGGATATGGCGATCGCGATCTTGCGGCCCCAGCGGTCGCCGACAAAGCCCAGGATCGGGGAGCCGAACAGAATGCCGAACAGGCCGGCGCTGATCGCCGGTCCCATCGCCGAGCGATCGATATGCCACTCCGCGATCAGATGCGGCCCGGCGAAAGACACGGCGCCGATGTCGTAACCGTCGAACATGATCACGAAGAAGGAAAAGATCACCAGGCCCCAATTGAAGCCGTTGATCTTGCGATCGTCGATGAATTGGGAAACGTCGAAGGTCTGCGCCTGCGCCATGCTGTCCTCCCCACGCGAATATTATTTTCACGCGACGTTAGGCGCGGCCTAGCACCCTGTCAAATTATGTTAGATTTCAGTAGTGTCCAGTCTGTTCAGATCGTAACCCGAAACGAAAAACCACGGGTGAGTCCGCCCATGTATTTCAATTTTTTCCATCTCATGCCCTATACCGATTTTCCCGAGCAGCCGACGGAATGGCCGGTCGCGAACAAGCTATTCGATCCGATGCGCGGCAAGCGCTTCTACGACGACTATCTCGACATCATGGCGTTCGCCGACGACTGCAATTTCGGCGGGGTGGGGTGCAACGAGCATCATTTCAGCCCTTATGGGCTGATGGCGAATTGCAACCTGATCGGCGCGGCGCTGGTCAATCGCACCAAGAAGGCGCGGCTCGCCATGTTCGGCAATCTGGTGCCGCTGTTGAACCCGGTGCGCGTCGCCGAGGAATACGCCATGCTCGATTGCATGAGCGGCGGCCGGCTGATCGCGGGCCTGTTGCGCGGCGTGCCGCATGAATATGTCGCCTACAATATTCCGCCCTCGGAATCCCGCGCGCGATTGCGCGAGGCGGTGCAGCTCATCGTCAAATGCTGGACCGAGCCCGAGCCGTTCGGATGGGAAGGCGAATTCTATCAATTCCCCGCGATCTCGATCTTGCCGAAGCCCTACCAAAAGCCGCATTCGCCGATCCTGCTTTCGG
>JAATGI010000217.1 GCA_015654725.1 Rhodospirillales bacterium | reverse complement strand
GTCCCACACATCCATGAAACTGAGCGGCCCCGAGGCGTCGGCGCCGACGCCCTTGACCGGCGCGCCCTTGGGCCTGAGGGTCGAGAAATCGTAGCCGATGCCGCCGCCCTGCTGCATGGTCAGCGCCGCCTCGCGCAGATGGGTGAAAATCCCCGACATGTCGTCGGGGATCGTGCCCATGACGAAGCAATTGAAGAGCGTGACGTGGCGCCCGCTGCCCGCGCCGGCCATGACGCGGCCCGCCGGCAGGAACTTGAAATCCGCCATCGCCTCGTAGAACCGCTCGGCCCAGCCTTCCCGGTCTTGCTCCGGCTCGGCGAGCGCCCATGCCACGCGGCGCCAGCTATCCTCGATGGTCTTGTCCACAGCGGCGCCGTCCGGCGCCTTGAGCCGGTACTTCATGTCCCAGATCTGCTGGGAAATCGAGGCGACGCTGGGCAAGATGGCACTCCGGAACACGCGGGGATGCCCGGGAATTCGGCTAAATGCCTGATAAATCAAGCGCCCGGACCGTACAATCTAGCAATCGGCGCGGCCGGGTTCAACATTTGTTCTGTGTCAGTGGGGGCTTTCGCAGAGTGAAGTTTTGTTGACAACGGACCGCGTTAACCATGATCGATTGCTCGAAAATCCGCCGCCATCCACAGATTTATCCACAGCCCGCCCCGTGGCCGCCCCATGGCCGGATCATGCTCGTGCCGCCGCCACCAGGCGCGCCGTCGCCGCCTCGATCCGCTCGCGCAGCGCCTCGGTGAGCTGGCGGCGCTCGTGGCCGGGGGCGAGCGGCGGCAGGATTTCCACGGTGATCAGGCCAGGCCGCTTAAGGAAATGCCGTCGCCCCCAAAAGAGGCCGGAATTGAGCGCGACCGGCACGACGGGAAGGCGCAGATCGCGCATCAGCGCGCCGACGCCGGGATGATAGGGCGCCGTGACACCGACCTCGGTGCGGGTGCCTTCGGGAAAGATCAGGATCGGCCGGCCCTCGGCCACCGCGCGCCGGGCATCGGTCAGCATCCGGCGCATCGCCACCGTCCCGACGCCGCGATCGACGAAAATCATGCCGGCCTTGCGCAGATACCAGCCGTAAAACGGAATCCCGCGCAGTTCGCGCTTGATGACAATAGCCGGATCGTCGAACAGCGCCGAGGCGGCGAAGGTATCCCACGCCGATTGATGCTTGATGGCGATGATCGACGGCCCCGCCGGCAGATGCTCGCGCCCCTCGACGCGATAGCGCAAGCCGACGCTCCAGCCCGCGAGCCACAGCGTCCACAGCCCCCAATAATGGCCGAACCTGGCGCCGGTCCGGCGCGTCATCAGCAACACCGGCAATCCGAGCACGCACAGGATTCCGGTGCCGAGATAAAACAGGAGATTGAACAGGATCGAGCGCGCGAGAATCACGAGCCGGCCTCTTCCGGCTCGAGCCGCGCAAGCGCCACCAGATATTTCAGGTATTCGCCGACGAGAAGGCGCGCGTCATGCGGGCTGGTCCACCATTCGCGCGCGAGGCCATCGGGAAAAACCGGATGCGGCACGATCCGCACCTCGGGCATGGCGCGGGCGAATTCCAAGAGACTGCGCGGCATGTGATAGCCGGCGGTGACGAGCCGCAGCGAGTGAAAATTCTCGGCCTGCATCCAGGCCGCGGTCTCGATCGCATTGCCGCGGGTATTGTCGGCGGCGTGCCCGAGCTCGATGCAGCAGGCGAGCCAATCCGGTTCTTGGCGCTGGGCATGGAGCAGCGCCTTCACGTCGGTACCGCGGAAGACGCCGGAGATGAACAACTTCTTGGCCTTGCCTTCGGCCAGGAGCGCCAGCCCGTTATCGACCCTGAGCGCGCCGCCGGTCAGCACCACGATGGCGTCGGTCGGGCTGTCGGAATCGAGGATACCGGCGGGGATCTGGCCCGCGAACCAGATCAAGCCGCCGAGCCAGGCCAGCCCCGCCGCCGCCACGACGAGCGGCGGCAGATGCCGCCACCGGACCAGCCTCATGGCATACGCGCCAAGGCCCGCGCCACCGTGGCCCGCGCCGTCACGCGCGCGACAATCGCCGCCGCCAAGGGCAACAGCGCCAGCGCCGACCAATGCCACGGCAGCGGCGCGAAGATCGGCACCAGGCTGACGCGATGGCCGAGCATCGCCGCCGCCGCGACGACATGGCCGAGCGCGAACAGCGTGACGACCGCGAGCGCGAAGCCAAGAAAGCCGCCGCGCAAGCCCAGCATCTGCGCCTGACGGGCGAATTGCCCGGCGATATAGGCGTCCTGCGCGCCGAGGATGTGCAGAATCTCGATCACGTTGCGATGCACCGCGAGCCCCGCGCGGGTGGTGAAGATCACGGTCAGGATCGCCGCGCCGCCGATCATCCCGACGATCGCCAGCGCCGTTACCTCGACCGACAGGCCGAGCTCGAACAATCGGTCGAACCAGCGCCGCGAATCGTCGTAAGCGGCGCCCGGCGCCAGCGCCGCGAGCTTGGCGCCC
>JAATGI010000191.1 GCA_015654725.1 Rhodospirillales bacterium | reverse complement strand
TCAATCTTCCCGTCGTCCCTGCGAAAGCAGGGACCCAGGGCCAACGACGAGACCTAAATCCTGGACCCCGGCTTTCGCCGGGGTGACGGATGGGTGTTTCAATCTGGATGGATCAGACTCTAAGACGCCAAGACACAAAGATTTGGGATCTTGGCGTCTTAGAGTCCTGGCGTTTCAAATTTTTCTTTTTTTATCCGCCCAAATAAGCCGCCCGCACCTCGCGGTCGGCCAATAACTCGCGGCCGGTGCCGCTCAAGACCACCCGCCCGGTTTGCAGCACATAGCCGCGATGGGCGAGGCGCAACGCGTGCTGGGCCTTTTGTTCGACCAGCAGCACGGTCATGCCATCCTTGCGATTGAGTTCGGCGATGGCGGCGAAAATCTGGCGCGCGATCAACGGCGCCAGGCCCAGCGACGGCTCGTCGAGCAGCAGCAATTTCGGCCGGCTCATCAAAGCGCGTCCGATCGCCAGCATTTGCTGCTCGCCGCCGGAGAGCGTGCCGCCGCGCTGTTGCCGGCGCTGGCGCAGGATCGGGAACAGGCTCATCACCCGCTCCAAATCCTCCTCGAAGCGGACGGGATCGACCAGCCCCGCGCCGATTTGCAGATTCTCGAACACCGTCATGCGCGGGAAGATGCGCCGGCCCTCCGGCACCTGGGCGATACCGAGCCGCACGATCGCGAAGGTCGGCAAGGCGACGATGTCGCGCCCGGCGAAGCGGATGGTGCCTTGGCGTGCCGCCGGCCGGCCGCAGATCGTCATCAGCAAGGTCGATTTGCCGGCGCCGTTGGCGCCGATGAGGGCGACGATCTCGCCCTCGCCCACTTCAAGATCGACGCCCTTCAAGGCCTCGATGGTGCCGTAAAACGAATGCACGCCGGCAAGCGACAGAAGATTCGCCGCGCCGCTCACCGATCCTCATCCCGAGGAGACGCCGAAGGCTCCGTCTCGAAGGACGGCTCCGGCTCGCCGAGATAGGCGCGAATGACGGCGGGATCGTGCTGAATCTCGACCGGCTTGCCGTCGGCGATCTTCTTGCCGTAATCGAGCACCACGACATGGTCGGAGATGCCCATCACCACCTTCATGTCGTGCTCGATCAGCAGGAGGCCGATGCGGTGCTGGTCGCGGATCGACAAGAGGAGCTCGTTCAGCCGGTCGGATTCCCGGGGATTGAGGCCCGCGGCCGGCTCGTCGAGGCACAGCAGCGTCGGGCCGGTGCACATCGCGCGCGCGATTTCGAGGCGGCGGCGGTCGCCATACGACAATCCGCCCGCCGGCAGATCGGCGCTCGCGGTCAGTTCGAGCCGGTCGAGCCAATAACGCGCCTTCTGCACCGCCGCCTTTTCGGCGCGGCGATAGGGCGAGAAGCCGAACAGGCCGGCGACGCTGAACATGCTGGCGCGCATCAGTTCGTCATGCTGCGCGACGATCAGATTTTCCAGGAGCGTCATGCCGACGAACAGGCGGATGTTCTGGAACGTGCGCGCGACGCCGGCGATCCGCGCGACGCGATGGCCCTCCATGCGCTCCAACTGATATTTTCGGCCGCCGCGATGCAGAATCATGGTGCCGGCGCTGGGGCGATAAAAGCCGGTGAGGCAGTTGAACACCGTGGTCTTGCCGGCTCCGTTCGGGCCGATGAGCGCGGTGATCTCGCGCTCACGCGCGGTGAAGGAAAGATCGTCCACCGCGGTCAAGCCACCGAACCGCATGGTGAGATGCTGGACCTCCAAGAGCGGCGTGCTCATGGTCGGCGCGCGCCATGCAGCAGGATGGTCGGCGCGCGATGCGACAACAGGCCGCCCGGCCGCCAAATCATAATGAGCACCATCGCCGCGCCGAAAATCAGCATCCGATACTCGGCGAGGAAGCGCAGCTCGGGCAGCAGCACCAACACCATCGCCGCCAGCACCACGCCCATTTGGCTGCCCATGCCGCCCAGCACGACGATGGCGAGGATGGTCGCGGATTCGACGAAGGTGAAACTCTCCGGGCTGATGAAGCCCTGGCGCGTCGCGAAAAAGGCGCCGGCGAAGCCGCCCAGCATCGCGCCGATGGCGAAGGCCGAGAGCTTGACGTTGGTCGGATTGATGCCGAGCGCGCGGCACGCGATCTCGTCCTCGCGCAACGCTTCCCAGGCGCGGCCGATCGGCAGCCGCCGCAGCCGCAAGGTGAACAGGTTGACGATCAAGGCGAGCGCCAGCACGACGTAATAGAGAAAATCGATGCGCTGCGACGGGCTGAAATCGAGGCCGAAAAATTGGTGAAAAGTGGTCTCGCCCGGCGGCGCGCTGGCGGCGAAGACGAGGCCGAACAGGCCCGGCCGCGGAATGTTGCCGATGCCATTGGGCCCGCCCGTCAGCGAGGTCCAGTTCTGCAACAGGATATGGATGATCTCGCCGAAGCCGAGCGTGACGATGGCGAGATAGTCGCCGCGCAGGCGCAACACTGGAAAGCCGAGGAGAATGCCGGCAAGCGCCGAGAGAAGCCCGGCGATGGGCAATGCCTCCCAGAACGACAAGCCGAAGGTGGTGGCGGTGATGGCGAAGGAATAGGCGCCGACGGCGTAGAACGCGACATAGCCGAGATCGAGAAGGCCCGCCAGCCCGACCACGACATTGAGGCCCCAGCCCAGCATCACATAAGTCAAGATCTCGGTGGCGAGATCGACGGTGCCGCGCGTGGTGAAGGGCAGGAACTGCAGGATCGCGGCGAAGCCGATTCCGGCCCAGGCGACGCCGGTCGCGTGGCGGCGCCCGAAACGCGACAGCGGCGCCACCAGGGCACCGCTTCGTTTGCGTTCGGCCGGCCGCGACCCGCGCCACAGGCCGAGCGCGAGGCGCCCAACAAAGACCGAGACGACGCCGATCCCGACCCAAGTGAACCGCGTGGTCAGCGTGACGTCGCCATTGATTTCGACGACGCGAAATCCGACCAGCGGCACCGCCAGCACCAGCGCCACGGCCGCGCCGATGGCGGCGTCCTTCACCAATGCGCCCCAAGCGAAGGATTTGGGCAGAGCGCGATGGGGCGCCGCGACGCCGGCTTCGGCGGTCATACCTTCTCGACCTCGGGCCGGCCGAACAGGCCCGATGGGCGGAATATCAGGACCAGAATCAGCACCACGAACACCATCACGTCCTTGTATTCGACCGAGGCGTAGCCCGACCACAGCGCCTCGATCAGGCCGATCAGCAACCCGCCCAGCATCGCGCCCGCGAGCGAGCCGATGCCGCCCAACACCGCCGCGGTGAAGGCTTTGATGCCGGCCTCGAAGCCGATATAGAAATCGATCACGCCGTAATAGAGCAGCACCATCATCCCCGCGACCGCCGCAAGAACCGCGCCGATCACGAAGGTCAGCGAAATGGTGCGGTCGACATCGACGCCCAACAGCGCCGCCATGGTCGCGTCTTGCTCGACCGCGCGCTGCGCGCGGCCCAAGGGCGTCGCGGCGATGACGTAGCTGAACCCCGCCATCAGCACGAAGGTGATCGCCAGAATGAAAATCTGAAGAAAGCTCACCCGCACCGGGAAGTCGCCCGTCGCCAGCGTGATGCCGCCCTCGACCACCGGCTGAAGCGCCTTGACGCGCGCGCCTTGGAGGAGCTGCACGTAATTCTGCAGGAAGATCGACATGCCGATGGCCGAAATGAGCGGCGCCAGCCGGAACGAGCTGCGCAGCGGGCGATAGGCGATGCGCTCGACCGCCCAGCCATAAACGGCGGTGAAAATCATCGCGATGACCAACACCAGTAGCAGCGCCAGCGGCACATAGGTCACGCCGGCGACGCCCAAGGCCAGAAACGCGATCAGCGAAACGAAGGCGCCGATCATGTAGATTTCGCCATGGGCGAAATTGATCATGCCGATGATGCCATAGACCATCGTGTAGCCGATGGCGATAAGGCCGTAGATCGCGCCGAGCGAGACGCCGTTGACAAGCTGCTGGAGCAGGTAATTCATGCGCCGGCCAAAGTATGCGGTGGTTTGACGGCAAGCAAGGAGCAGGCAAGGATTCGCTGACGGCGCTATTTTTTGCCCCTCCCCCCTTGAGGGGGAGGAGGCGAGCGGCCACGGGCCGCGAGCGGGCGGGGGGTAAAGTCGTGCTCCACGCCTGCGTCACCCCCCACCCTACCCTCCCCCTCCAGGGGGGAGGGGAATTCAGAGGCGATCGTCATGACCGCAAATCCCGTTCGCGAAAAACCCCAATTCGACTGGCGCGATCCGCTGCTGTTCGAGGACGAGCTTTCAGAAGAAGAGCGCATGATCCGCGACAGCGCGCGCGCCTATGCGCAAGGCAAGCTGGCGCCGCGCATCAAGCTCGCCTTCCGCGAGGAAAAATTCGACGCCGCCGTGCTGCGCGAAATGGGCGCCTTGGGGTTTCTCGGCTCGACCCTCGCCAAGAGGGCGTATGATAAGGCGGGCGTTCTGAGGGGCGGCGCTCCGGCGATCATCTCGGAGCAGGAGGACGAGGGGCAGGCGGTGATCGATCGCGAGGAGCTCAAGGCCGGCGCGCCGTGCATTCTTGCCGGGCGGTACTTCTTTGTGCGGGTCGAGAACGGCCGGCTCATCTGCGAGGATCACGACGGCCTGCTCGACCTGCCGTTGCCGCGTCTCGCCGGGCGCCAC
>JAATGI010000160.1 GCA_015654725.1 Rhodospirillales bacterium | reverse complement strand
GGCGATCCACGGGATCAGCGCTTCCTGATTGTCCTCCAGCAGCCGAGCGGCCTTGCGCAGGATGGCGGCCCGCTTTTCATAGGGTGTCGCGGCCCAGCCCGGCTGCGCCGCCTTGGCCTCGGCGGCGGCATGGCGCACATCGGCGGCGCTGGCATTGCCGACGCGGGTGAGCGTGGCACCCGTCGCGGGCTCGAACACGTCGAGGGAGCCGCCGCCGGCATTGTGCCATTCCGCGCCGAACAAGCGTCCGCGCCAAGTGGCCTCGATCAAGAATTTCGGCACGGGTGCGTTCATCTTCGCCTCTCCCATTTCCCTTGTTTTCATTCGCTCCGACACGATCGCGCGTCGGATCGGTGTCGGTTATAACGGGTCGGGCAGGCGATATCCAGCCGGGCCCACCGTCGCCACGGCGCGCCCTTTTCGGGTTAGCGATGGAAAGAAATTTCCCCCTCGATTATACCTTTCATCGAGAACGAGCGAACGCCGCAGCGTCGGCGTTTACGATCCGAGGAGGCCACGCCATGGATACCCGTACCGCCGCCGCGACCGATTCCGGGGCGAGGCACTTACTGAGCCGGCTTCACCACAACGCCTATGTCACGCGCGACATGGAGGCGACACGGCATTTCTACGAAGACGTGCTCGGCTTCCCGCTATTGGCGACTTGGTGCGAGGCGGACGAGCTGTTCGGCGCGCTCCGGGTCTATTGCCATTGCTTCTTCGGCATCGGCGACGGTGGCGCGCTGGCATTTTTCCAATTCGCCGATCCGAAGGACCAGGATCAATTCGGGCCGAAAATGCCGTTCTCGGCGTTTCATCACATCGCGCTCAGGGTCGACGAGGCGGCGCAAGCGGCGATCGAGCGGCGGATCGCGGCGGCCGGCTTCAAGGAGCCGGCGACCTTCGTCATCGACCACGGCTATTGCCGCTCGGTCTATGTCACCGATCCGAACGGCATGATCGTCGAGCTGACGCGCGACGCGCCCGATGTCGATCAGATCAACGCCGACCGGCTTGCCGACGCGCATTCGGAGCTGAAGCGCTGGCTCGCCGGCGACCATCATTCCAACAATACCTATCGCTGATCGCCGTGAAGATTCCGAACATTCTCCGGCCGCATGTCGACGGCGCGCATGACCATGAGGAAGACACGGTCCTGATCGGCACCTGTCATCCCGACGGCTTTGCCCAGATCACGCCGCGCGGCAGCGCCCAGATTTACGATGACGAGCATATCTCGCTGTGGGAGCGCGGCCGCGGCAGCACCGACGCGCTGTTGCGTGACGGCACCAAGGTCACGGCCTATTTCCGCAAGCTGCAATTGCGCAAGGACGGCATCTTGCCGGTCGGCGGCATCGTGCGTTTCTACGGCACGGCGACGGTCCACAAATCCGGCCCGGTCTATGACAAAGTGTGGGAGCGGCTCATTTCGCACGAACGCAAACGCGACCCGGACAAGAAAGGCTGGGCGGTGTTGATCGAGGTCGAGCGGGTCGAGGACCTATTCGGCCAGCCGCTCACGCTCGAGTGACGATCGCGCCGGGCGTTCGACGGGTTGAGGGCGACGGAACCCGGGCGCCGCGTCCGATGCTGACATAGCGCGTCAGCCAAGCATGCGGACCGGTGAGCGCGTCGAATTGCGGCATGCGGAAATAGCGGCTTAACCATACTCCGCTGGGTACGGAAGGGATCGGTTGCAAAGCCGGTCCATATTCCGTATTAGAACACCCGCCGGGCCGCCGTTATCGGCGGCCAGCGGTCCTTGGCTTCCGCGGTGAGCCGATACCGGCGCGCCGAGAAGCATCCGACGACATCGCGGGTGGAAAACATGCGGATTTTGCGAATTGGCCTTTTCGCGGCACTGATCACAGTGGCTTCCGGTGCGGGATACGCGCTTCACGCGGCCGATCAACCGGCGCCGCCGTCCGGACCGGTGCGTACCGAAACGACGGTATACGATTCATGGACAGTGACCTGCCAGGAAACCGGCACCGGCAAGGCGGGCAAGACCTGTAGCGCCGTCCTGCGCGCGCGCGAGCAGAAATCGAATCAGGTCGTGCTGCTGTGGATCATCGCCTTCAATCCCGAAGGCAAGATGATGACGGATGTCAGAATTCCGACGGGTGTGTTGATTCAAAAGGGCCTCGAACTCCTAATCGGCGACTCCCAGCCGCACCGCATCCCCTATGTCAGCTGCGATACGCAAGGCTGCGAGGCCGCGACATCGTTCGACGACACCATGATCCGGGAAGGCATTGCCGCGGCGGA
This sequence comes from Rhodospirillales bacterium, assembly GCA_015654725.1. GTDB lineage: Bacteria > Pseudomonadota > Alphaproteobacteria > ATCC43930 > CGMCC-115725 > JAATGI01. Next base: position 9,224 of record JAATGI010000160.1, on the reverse strand, counting down.
GGCCAAGGTCACCATCTACACCAAGACCGGTCAGGCGGTGAGTTTTCCGCTGGCCATCAAGGGCTTCGAAAAGGCGGTCTCGGCCCTTCGCAAGGGCTAACCGACGCGGTCGTTTAAGCGCGACCGCCCTCGAACGGCGAATAGCCGAACACGCCGGCTTTGACCTGACCGGACATGCGGTCGCCCGCGACCGTACCGGAAAATTCCAGATCGAGCGCCATCGGCTGGGTGATCGACGCTTTCCATGAGAAGTCGTCGCCCGTCACGGCGCCGTCGGCGATGGCCGCGGTGCCGCCTTGGCCCGACATCGTTCCCGTGAGCGCGGCGCCGTTTACCGTCAGATCGAGATCGGCGTTCTGATCCCCCATCATGGTCTTGATGGTGATTTTCCATTTACCCGCGATCGACATTCTCTACCCTCCGTAAAGGAGCCCCCTTGCCGCCCGTTATAGGGCTTTCCCGACGCGCTTGGAACTCCGCTTACGCCAGCGCCGGTTCCGGTGGCAGGCCCATTTGCTTGCGCCGCATGCGGCCATACTCTTGGAGGCGCGGCATCACCTCCTTGGCGAACAGCGTAAGATTCGCCTCGACATCGGCACAGCCCATGGTGCCGGCCTGAGACATGAGCTGCATATGCTCGAAGCCGCCGACGGTGTCATAAAAATCGACGATTTGGCGAAAGACTTGGTCGGGCGTGCCGGCGAACAGCAGCCCGCCATCGATCAGATCCTGAACGCTGGCTTTGGCGAAGGAGTTGAGGACACGGCCCTCCTTGGTCGCGACATTGTGCGATTGAAACGTCATGCTGCCGGTCTGCTTGATCATCTTGGCGCCGGCGGCGGGCGCGACAAAGCCCGGCGGATTTTTGAACGCCTCGGCGACGATCGAGTTGGTGCGCAGATATTGCGCCACCAGCGCGCCGCGCCGGCGACCCTCCGCCTCGGTCTCGCCGACGCCGAGAAAGCCCGCGTAACACAGCCGGTCGAGCGGTAGCGGGTCGGGCTTGCTCTGCCTGCGCCAGACGCGCCGGTATTCGTCGAACAAATCCTTCGCCTTGTAGCCGGTCATCACCGTGCCGAGCACATGGCCACGCTCGGCGATCGAGGTCGCGCTGCCGACGCTGACGCAACTGACCCAGACCGGCGGATGCGGCTGCTGCCACGGGCGCGGCCAGATATTCACGTTGCGGTATTGGAAGAACTCGCCTTCCCAACTGAAGGGCCCGTCATGGCTGATCATGGCCTTGAGGATGAGGTCGTGCGCCTCCCAGAAGCGCGCCGTCAGGGTGGCGGGATTGGAATTGGACGGATGAATCTCGTAAGGCACGCCCTTGACGAACCCCATCTCCAACCGGCCGCGCGAGATCACGTCGATCATCGAGAGTTCCTCGGCGACCCGCAGCGGATCGGGCCGGTTGCCGATCGGGAAACCCAGCGCCAAGAGCCGCGCGCGCTTGGTGGTGCGCGCCAGAATGGCGAGGATGATGTTGGCCGAGGCAGTGAGGCAGGTTGCCGTGCTGTGATGCTCGTTGACGAAAATGTCGAGGCCGAGCTCGTCGCAAAGCTGCCACTCATCGATATATTCGTGATAGAGGCGCGCCGCCTCTTCCGGATCGCACAAGCGGTTGGGCAGTTTCACACGCAGCGAATCGGCGCCGCTGGCCCAAGCATCGGGATAGGGTTCCTCGGTGAAGCTGTAGAAGCGCATCGTGCGCTCTCCTTGGCTCAGAATTGATTGGCCGCGACGAATTCGGCGATGCGGCGCGCGAAATGATCGGGCCGTTCGAGATGAGGATAGCGGCCGGCGCGCGCGACGGTCTCGAACCGCGCGCCCGGAATGCGCGCGGCATAGGCGCGGCCGTAATCCGCGGACGCGATACGGTCGCTCTCGCCCCACAGCACCAGGCTCGGCACGCGAATGCGATGGAGGCGCGATGCCAGCCGCGGATTGTGCATGTAAGGCGACCAGGCGAAACGAGCGGCGGTCTCGCGGTTGCGCAGCCGGACATAGATGTCGTCCTCGCTCGCTTCCTTGGGATCGAAGCGGGCGAGGCTTGGATCGTGATAGCTCATGGCATCGAGCTCGGCCTGGGTGAGGCCGAAAATATCCTGAAGATCGCGCTCTTCGCGCCCGCCGGTCTTGATCCCGACCGGATTGACAAGCACGAGGCGCGCGATGCGCTCCTGCGACTTGGTCGCGATCTCGGCCGCGATCCAGCCGCCGAAGGCGACGCCCACCAGCACCACCTCGCGCAGATCGAGCGCGTCCAGCAGATCGAGGCCGAAATAAGCGAGATCGTCGACGGTGAAGCCCGGCGGCAAGGCGCTATGGCCGAAGCCCGGAAGCGACGGCGCGATGACGGCGAACCGCTCGGCCAGGAGACCGATCACCGGCGCCGATGGCGAAAGGCCGATTTCAGGATGGAGAAACAGAAGCGGCCGCCCGCTGCCGCGCCGGATCAACCCCGTGGCGATGCCGTTCACCTCGATCGATGAAACGCCGGCCTGTTGATCCGCCATCGCCGCTCCCTTATTCCGCGGCCGAACTTCGGCTCATCGGCTGGGCGAAAAACCGATTCTCGGGGCGCGGCAATCCCAAATTCTCGCGCAACGTCTTGCCTTCATACTCGCGGCGGAAAATACCGCGCCGTTGCAACGCGGGAATGACGCGACCAACGAACTCGTCGAGCCCGCCCGGCACATGCGAGAACAAGATATTGAAGCCGTCGCTGCCTTCTTCCTCGAGCCATTGCTCCATCCGGTCGGCGATGGTCTCGGGCGTGCCGACCATGGCATTGCCGTAATAACTGCCGGCGCGCTGGGCGAGCTGGCGCACGGTGAGATTGTCGCGGCGCGCCATCTCGACCATGCGGTCCCGCCCGCTTTGGCTGGCATTGCTCTGCGGAATTTCGGGAAGCGGCCCGTCCGGATCGAATTTGGACGCATCCGTGCCGATCATGATCGAGAGCGAGGCTATGCCGCTGTCGTAATGGACGAGGCTGTCCAGCTTGGCGCGTTTCGCCTTCGCTTCCTCGTCGGTGTCGCCGATCACGACGAAGCAGCCGGGCAGGATTTTGAGATGGTCCGGATCGCGGCCGAGTTTTTTCATGCGCCCCTTGACGTCGGCGTAGAAGCGCTTGCCGGCGGCGAGATCGAACGAACTGCCGAAAATCACTTCGGCCACCTCGGCGGCGAATTGACGCCCAACCTCGGAGGCGCCCGCCTGCACGATCACCGGCCAGCCCTGCACCGGCCGCGCGATATTGAGCGGGCCGCGCACGGAAAAATATTTGCCCTTGTGGTTCAGGACATGGAGCTTGTCGGGATCGAAAAAGAGACCGCTTTCGACATCGCGGGTGAAGGCGTCGTCGGCGAAACTGTCCCACAGGCCGGTGACGACATCGTAGAATTCGCGCGCGCGGCGATAGCGCTCGTCGTGCTCGACATGCTCATCGAGGCCGAAATTCAATGCCGCGTCGGGATTCGAGGTGGTGACGATGTTCCAGCCGGCGCGGCCGTTGCTGATATGGTCGAGCGACGCGAAACGCCGCGCGACATGATAGGGCGCGTCGAAGGTGGTCGAACCGGTGGCGATAAGGCCGAGCCGCTCCGTCACCGCCGCGAGCGCAGGCAACAGGATCATCGGATCGAAGGACGTCACGGTGGCGCTGCGTTTCAACGCCGCCATCGGCATGTTCAAGACGGCGAGGTGATCGGCCATGAAAAACGCGTCGAACTTGCCGCGCTCCAAGGTCTGGGCGAAGCGCTTGATATGGTCGAAATTGAAATTCGCGTCGGGATAGGCGCCGGGATAGCGCCACCAGGCGGTATGAATGCCGACCGGACGCATGAAGGCGCCGAGACGAAGTTGTTTCCTGCTCATCGATCCCTTTCACCGGCGCCAAACGCGCCTATTTATCCCAAAGTTCGCGGCTGGCGAGACGCGCGCCTTCGGCCAGCGTCTCGAATTTGGCCCACATCACCGAAGGCTGGGTGCGCTGGATGTAATCGGCCTGGGCGAAGCCGCAATCGGTGCCGGCGATGACGTTCTCGCGGCCGACGAGCTTGGCGAAGCGCAGGATGCGGTCGGCGACGAGGCGCGGATGCTCGACCGTGGTGGTGTGATGCGTCACCACGCCGGGGATCAGGATCTTGCCCGGCGGCAGCTTCACTTTCTCCCACACCCGCCATTCATGCTCGTGGCGGACATTCGCCGCCTCGATCGAATAGGCGCCGGCACGGACCTTCAAAACGATATCGATGATCGCCTCCAAGGGCGCGTCGGTGGTGTGCGGCACATGCCAGGAACCGAAGCAGATGTGATAGCGGATGCGGTCCTCGGGAATGCCTTCGAGCGCGCGATTGAGCGCCGCGATGCACAGCTCCGCCCATTCGCGATAGCGCGCCGGGCTGATGCTGGTGAGATGGTCGTAGTAATTGGTGATGAGCGCGTCATCGACCTGAAGCACGAAGCCGGCGCGGTAAATCGCCTGATATTCCTCGCGCAGCGCATCGGCGATGGCGAAAATATAGTCGCGTTCGTCATGGTAATGTTCATCGACACCGTCGAAGGCGGTGCTGGCTGGCGCCACGGCGGTCATGAACGCTTCCTCGGCCTTGACGCCGTTCACGGCGGCCTTGAGGTTTTCCGTGGCGCGCTTGATGACGTCCTGGCCGGTATAGCGGATGGGGCCGATACAGGCCTGGGTCGGCACGCCGGTGATGGCGCGCGGAATATCGATGGCGAAAACGTCCCGGAAGCGCTCGCGCTCGCGCCCGAGCCACAAGGTTTCGCGGATCTGGTCGGGCCGGATTTCGAAGCCGCTGATGCGCTCCAACATATAGGCCGCCCAGCTCGATTTGCCGTACTCGCCGTCATTGACGATGTCGATGCCGGCCTCGACCTGTTTCGTCACCGCCTCGGCCACGAGGCGCTTCAGCAACTCCTCATAGCGCGGCCTGGTCTCGGGATAGTCGCGCACCGTCTTGGCCAGGCTCAGCAGCTCCGGCGGCCGGATCAGGCTGCCGACATGGGTGGTGAGAATCCGGTTCTCGCTGCGTTTCATGGCCTTGTCGCTCCCGTTTTTTCTCGTGCTTTGTCGCACCCGATCGCCTATTCGTCGCCACTATGTATCCGGCGCGGGTTGCCGCCAAGGCTTTAACCCCGGCGTGGGGAAAGGGGAGGCTATGATCGAACGGCATATCGAGGTGACGTCGCGCAACGGCGACATTCCGAGCTTCGCCGCGTGCCCGGACGCGCCGGGCGCCTATCCCGGCATCATTCTTTACATGGACGCGCCGGGGATTCGCGAGGAACTCGTCAACCTCGCCCGGCGCATCGCCAAGCACGGCTATTTCTGCCTGCTGCCCGACCTCTATTACCGGCTCGGCACCTTGCGTTTCGAGATGACGCGCCGCGCCGAAGGCCGGATGCAGACCATCTTCGCCGCCATGAACTCGCTCACCAACGCGATGATCGTCGAGGATACGGCCGCGCTGATCGGCTATCTCGATGCCCAGGAGAAGGTGAAGCCCGGCGCCTTGGGCTGCATCGGCTATTGCATGAGCGGCAAATTCGTCACCACCGTGGCGGCGCGCTACGCCAATCGCTTCGCGGCCTCGGCCTCGCTTTACGGTGTCGGCATCGTCACCAAGGAGGAGGATTCGCCGCATCTCCTCGTCAAGGCCATCAAGGGCGAGATGTATTTCGGCTTCGCCGAACACGACCAGCATGTGCCGGCGGAAGTGATCCCGACGCTGAGGGACGCGCTCAACAAGGCCGGGACGCACCATACGCTCGAAGTGCTGCCCGGGAGCCATCACGGCTATCAGTTTCCCGAGCGCGAGGTTTACGATACCCATGCCGCCGAAGATAGTTGGGCGAAGATTTTCGCCATGTGGGAACAGCGGCTGAAATAAGCGGGAGGACGACATGCGCGACTTCAAGGGCAAGGCGGCGTTCATCACCGGCGGCGCCAGCGGCATCGGGCTGGGCCTGGCGCGGGCCTTCGCCGAGGCGGGCATGAAAATCGCGCTCGCCGATATCGAAGGATCGGCGCTGACCGGGGCGGTCGCGAGCCTCAAAGCGTCAGGTACCGAGGCCATCGGTATCGAATGCGACGTCGCCGACCCCGCCTCCTACCGCCGCGCCGCCGACCGGGCGCTATCGGCTTTCGGCAAGGTGCATTTGCTCTGCAACAATGCCGGCGTCGCCCGCACCGGCAATATCTGGGAGATCGCCGAGTCCGATTGGGAATGGACCGTCGGCGTCAATCTCCTCGGCATGATTCACGGGCTGCAAATCTTCGTGCCCCATATGAAGGCGCATGGCGAGCCAAGCCACATCGTCAGCACCTCCTCGATGGCGGGGATGCGCCCCTCGATCGCGGGCGGGCCTTACACCGCGACCAAATACGCCATGGTCGGTCTCTCCGAGGTGCTGGCGAACGAGCTTGCTGGGAGCAATATCGGCGTCAGCGTCTTCTGCCCCAACAATATCCGCAGCAACATGCCGAACAACGGCCGCAACCGGCCGGTGCGCTTCGGCGGGCCGATCGACCCGGCGAAGGACCCGCATGCGGCCGCGCACATCGCCACGATGAGCGAGCGTAACCGCGGCGGCATGGACCCGCTCGAAGCCGGCCAACGGGTCAAGCGCGGCATCGAGAACGACCGGCTGTTCATTTTCTCGCATGCCGACGAGCGCGGCATCATCGCCGACCGGTTCAACCGGATTCTTTCCGCTTTCGACGATGTGACGGCGTTCGCGCCGGCAACAACGCCGCGCCGGAGCGCCACGGCGGGCTAGTCCCGGGGATTCTTTCACGGCGAGGCTCGGCTCTTACCGCGAGAAAATTTAGAGGCCGAGCGAATAAATCCGCGGGTCGGGCGATCTAGTCATCAGTTCTCCTTGATGGCGAGAGGCCGACATGACCGATCCGATCGAACCGAACGCGCCCGGCCGGGCAAGCCGGCGAGCGATACTGAAATGCGCCGTTTGGGCGGGCGCCGGCGTGTTATGGACCGTGAGCGTCGGCGTGCCGCGTGCGGGTGTGTTGGGCGGGACGGCGCGGGCCGCCGATCTGGCCTCGGCCGATTTCAGCTTCGTCCAGATCAGCGATTCCCATATCGGCTTCAACAAGGAGGCCAATCCCGACGCGGTGGGGACATTCAAGAAGTTGCTCGCGCGCGTTCGCGCGATGTCGCCGCCGCCCGCTTTCATGGTCCATACCGGCGATGTCAGCCACTTGTCGCGGGATGCCGAATGGGACACGGCGCAGCAGCTGATCAAGGAGACCGGCTTCGAGACCCATTTCATTCCCGGCGAACACGACATGCTGGCCGATGACGGCAAGCCGTTTTTCGCCCGTTTCAGTCCGGGCGCGACACCGGGCGGCTGGTCCAGTTTCGACCGGAACGGCGTGCATTTCGTGGCGCTGATCAATGTCGCCAATCTCAAGCCCGGCGGGCAAGGCAATCTCGGGGCCGAACAAATCGCCTGGCTCGAAAACGATCTCAGGGACCGCTCGGCGAGCCAACCCATCGTCGTGCTCGCCCATATGCCGCTATGGCTGATTTCGGCGGAATGGGGCTGGGGCACCGACGACGCGGCCCAGGCCCTGTCCGCGCTGAAACGCTTCGGCTCGGTGACGGTCCTGAACGGCCATATCCATCAGGTCATGCAAAAAATCGACGGCAATGTCAGCTTTCACACCGCCATGTCGACGGCGTTTCCGCAGCCCGCGCCCGGCACCGCGCCGAGCCCGGGCCCGATGAAGGTGGATGCCGGCAAGCTGCGTACCCTTCTGGGCGTCAGGACGGTGAATTACGTCCTCGGCCAAAGCGCGCTCGCGATCGTCGATCATCCGCTCGGCGCCTGACCCGCGATTGCCGCGAAACCGCCGCTCATGAGGTTGAAATGGTTCGGTTCGCTTCCGCGCGGCGCGGTGCTTTGGCGCTTGCGGCCGCGCTCGCCGTCTTGGCCTTCGGTTATTCACCCTTCTTCGCGCGCGCCGATAGGGGAAACACGGTCACGATCGACAATTTCACCTTCGGTCCGAATGACCTCGCGGTCGCGGTCGGCGCGAACGTGGTTTGGACCAACCGCGACGACATTCCCCACACGGTGGTCAGCGCCGACGCTCCCGCCGGATTGAAATCGCCGCCGCTCGACACCGACGATCATTTCGAGGTCAGATTCGACAAAGCCGGTATCTACAAATATTTCTGCTCGATTCATCCCAAGATGACCGGGACGATCACGGTCCGATGATGGCGCGGGGTCGCCCCCATCGTGAGTGAGTTGGCTATACTCTCGCTCAACCGGCCCCGCCGCTTGGCGGGAAGGAAGCTTTGGCGGGGCGATACCCGGCACATGGCCGCTTCTCATTCATCGGCGAGTTTCGACGCGGTCGTGCTGCCGCATCTCGACGCCGCCTACAATCTGGCGCGCTGGCTGTTGCGGGACCGCGTCGAAGCCGAGGAAGTCGTGCAGGACGCGTTTCTGCGCGCGTTGCGCTATTTTTCCTCCTACCGGGGCGGGGAGGGGCGCGCCTGGCTGCTCTCGATCGTGCGCAATGTCGCTTATGCGAGGCTGACCGCGGGCCGCGAGACCGTGCCGCTTGACGACGAAGATAGCGACGCGCCGCTGGCGGAAATCTTGCGCGATCCCGGCGACGATCCCGAGGCGGCATTGGCACGCCGCCAGGAACGGGCGTTGCTCGATACGTTGCTCGAAGCCTTGCCGGTCGAGTTGCGGGAATGCGTCGTGCTCTGCGAGCTCGAGGAGATGTCCTACAAGGAGATCGCGCAGGTGACGGGCGTTCCCGTCGGCACGGTGATGTCGCGGTTGTGGCGCGCGCGCAAGGCGCTGACGAGGATGGCCATGGAAAGCGGAAGATGAGCGACGAGCGTCATCAAGAACTGCGCCTTCTCGTGCAGGCCGACAGCGACGGCGAACTGGCGGCGCGCGATGCCGCCGCCGTCGCCGCGCACTTGGCCGATTGCGCCGAATGCCGCGCCCTGCAGCGCCGCTTGCGCGAGACCAAGCACGGCATCGCCACGGAAGCCTCCTATCACCGCGCGCCGAAGGATCTTCGCCGGCGCGTGACCGCCGCGATCGCGGAACAGGGCCCCGTGCTCCCTCCGTCGCCGCCGAGGCGAAGCTGGAAATGGGCGTGGAGCGGCGGTTCGTTCGGCGCCGGGGCGCTGGTGGCGGCGTCCCTG
>JAATGI010000184.1 GCA_015654725.1 Rhodospirillales bacterium | reverse complement strand
GATCTCGAAATCGATACCAGGGATGTCGATCAGTTCATCAATTGCGTGCGCTATCTGCATCCCGCTTTCGGCGGCATCAATCTTGAGGACATCAAGGCGCCGGATTGTTTCATCATCGAGCAGAAGCTGCGCGAGCTGTTGGACATTCCGGTGTTTCACGACGACCAGCACGGCACCGCGATTATCGCCGCGGCGGCCTTGATCAACGTGCTCGATCTCACCGGCCGCGATTTGAAATCGGTGCGGCTCGTGGTGAACGGCGCCGGCGCCGCCGCCATCGCTTGCGTCGATCTGGTGAAATCGATGGGCATGCCGAATGAGAACGTCATTCTGTGCGACACCAAGGGCGTGATCTATCGCGGCCGCGGCGACGGCATGAATCAGTGGAAATCGGCGCATGCGGCCGAGACCGATCGCCGCACCCTGGCCGAGGCGATGGCGGGCGCACATGTCTTTTTCGGCCTTTCGGTCAAGGGCGCGGTCACGCCCGAGATGGTGCGTTCGATGGCGAAGCGCCCGATGATCGCGGCGCTAGCCAATCCCGATCCCGAAATCACGCCCGAGGAAGTTGCCGAAGTGCGCTCCGACGCGATCGTGTGCACCGGCCGCTCGGACTACCCGAACCAGATCAACAATGTGCTCGGCTTCCCCTATATCTTCCGCGGCGCGCTCGATGTCCGCGCCTCGACCATCAACGAGGCGATGAAGATCGCGGCGGCGCACGCGCTCGCGACGCTGGCGCGCGAGGACGTTCCCGACGAGGTCGCCGCCGCCTACGCCGGACGCCGCCTGCATTATGGGCCGGACTATATCGTGCCGACGCCGTTCGATCCGCGGCTGATCTGGTCGGTGCCGGCGGCGGTGGCGAAGGCGGCGATCGATTCCGGCGTCGCGCGCAAGCCGATCGCCGATCTCGACGCCTATCGTGGCCGGCTGAAGGCGCGGCTCGACCCGACCGCTGCCTACCTGCAATTGGCGTTCGCCCAGGTCCGCGCCGCGCCCAAGCGAGTCGTCTTCGCAGAAGGCGAGGACGAGACCACGATCCGCGCGGCGCTGGCCTTCCGCCAGGCCGGCTACGGCACGCCGGTGCTGATCGGGCGCGAGGACCGCATCCTGGCCGCGATGCAGGCGGCGGGACTGATCCGCGGCGAAGGGCTTGAAATCCACAACGCGTCGCTGTCGCAGGACAACGCCCTCTACACCGATTTTCTTTATCGGCGGCTCCAGCGGCGCGGCGCGCTCCACCGCGATTGTCAGCGCATGGTCAATCAGGACCGCAACATCTTTGCCGCCTGCATGGTGGCGTGCGGCAAGGTCGACGCGCTGGTCACCGGCGCCACCCGCAATTATTTCACCGCCTTCGAGGAAGTGACGCGCGTCATCGGCCCTAAGCCCGGCCACCGCGTCTGTGGCTACGCCCTCCTGTTTTCGCGCGCCCGCTCGGTGCTGGTTGCCGACACCACCGCGCACCCGACGCCCTCGGGCGAAGAACTTGCCGATATCGCGATGCAGTCGGCCGAGCGCGCGCGCCGGATGATGGGACAGACACCGCGCGTGGCGCTGCTATCTTATTCTACCTTCGGCAATCCGACCCGGGCCGACGCCGATCGCGTGCGGGACGGTGTCGCTATCCTCGACCGCCGCAAGCCCGATTTCGAATATGACGGGGAGATGAGCGTCGAGCTTGCCCTCAATTTCGCGCTGATGCGCGAGCGTTATCCGTTTTGCCGCCTGACCGGGCCGGCCAACGTGCTGATCATGCCGGGCCTGCACACCGCCAGCATCGCCTCGCAATTGCTTGAGCAAATGGGCGGCGGGCGCCATGTCGGCCCGCTGTTGATGGGCTTGGACAAGCCGGCGCAGATCATCGAGATGGGGGCGACCGTGTCGGATTACGTCAATTTAGCCGCGCTCGCCGCTCACGAAGCGATCGGATGAACCCGACCGCACGCTGGGCTTTCGCCGCGATTCTGTTCGCGGGGCCGGCCCTCGTTGCCTTCGGGGCGCTGACTATGCTTGGCCTGCTGGCGCCGGGCGCCGCCTTTGTCTCGGCCGCCTTCGTCTTCGTCTCGGTCGCGATCTTGTCGCGTCCACTCGCCGTCGGCATTACCCGCCTGCGCCAAGCGATCGAAGCGATGGCCGACGACGAGGAAGCGCGCCCCGAGGTCGAAAGCGCGTCGCCGGCGGTGCGGGAGTTGTGGTTGTCGATCGGCCGCTGGGTGCGGGCGTCGCGGCAGAAGGCGAAGATGCGCGAAGCCGAGATCGACACCGCGCAATTGGTGTTGGCGCTGCTCCCCGATCCGTTGCTGCTGTTGGACGAGGCGCGGCGCGTGGTGCGCGCCAACGACGCCGCGACCGAGCTGTTGGGGCCGCGGCTCGTCGATCGCGATCTGGCCGGCGCGCTTCGCCATCCCACGCTGTTGGCGGCGGCCGATGCGGTGCTGCGCGGCGAAGAGAGCCGGGTCGTCGATTTCGATATGACCGCGCCGGTCGAGCGTCATTTTTCCGCGCGCGTCGTGCCGCTGGTGCCGCGTACCGCCGACGGCAGCGCGGTGCTGATCCTGCACGATCTTACCGTCTTGAAGCGCAGCGAGCGGCTGCGCGCGGATTTCGTCGCCAACGCCAGCCACGAGCTGCGCACGCCGCTCTCCTCGCTCATCGGTTTCATCGAGACCTTGCGCGGCCCGGCGCGGGACGACGCCGAGGCGCGCGAGCGCTTCCTTGCCATCATGGCCGAGCAATCGGGCCGCATGGCGCGTCTCGTCGAGGACCTGCTGTCGCTCTCCAAGATCGAAATGAACGAGCATCAGACGCCGACCGACCGCGTCGATGTCGCGCACGCCCTCGAGGTGGTGGCAAGCGGCCTCGAGCAACGCGCCGCCTCGCGCGGCATGCGCATCGGGCTTGCCGTCCCCGGCGAGATGCCGCCGGTGCTCGGCGATTCCGACGAGCTCGCGCAGGTGTTTCAGAATCTGATCGACAACGCCATCAAATATGCGCGGCCGGGGACCGTCATCGATGTCGACGTCGCGCCGTCGAGCAGGAATCTGGCGGGGGCGCGCGCCGGTGAACGGTCGGCGGCGCTGGCGATCGCCATTCGCGACCGAGGCGAGGGCATTCCCCGCGAACATCTAGCCCGCCTTACCGAGCGGTTTTATCGCGTCGACGCGGCGCGCTCGCGTGAGCTCGGCGGCACCGGGCTTGGCCTCGCCATCGTCAAGCACATCGTCAATCATCACCGGGGATTGCTGGAAATCGAGAGCGAGCTCGGCAAGGGCTCGGTCTTCACCGTGCATTTGCCCGTGGCGACGAACGAGAAAACCGCCACCGTTTCTTGATTTGCGGTAGTGTGGGCGTCATCGCCCGCATCGTCTATACCGCTTTATGCGGCCAGGATGCCGTATGTCCGAACCGCGGAACTGCGGTCTGGTCGGTCGGCGCCATCGGTTTAACCCCGGTGCTGATCAGGGCGTTCTGAGCCGGCCGGAGATGACTACGCAAATGGCGTGACGCGGCGAATCTTATCCACAGGGGATCGCGGCACCCGTCATCAAAGCGTAACATTGCTCGGCTACTGCTTCCCGATATTTCGGGGAAGGCACGATATCCGACATGGCGATTGCGACGACGACGGCGCAACTCGACCGCCAGCGCGTCTGGGACGTGCTGTTTCATAATGTCACGCGAATCTTCGCGGTCGGAGTGCTGATCCTATTAGGCGGCGTGATGGTGGCCTTGGGCATCGGCGCCTGGCCGGCCTTCTCCGCCTTCGGCCCGTCGTTTTTCGTCAGCATGGCCTGGAATCCGGTCACCGACCAATATGGCGCGCTGCCGGCGATTTTCGGCACGCTGGTGACATCGCTCATCGCCATGGTGATCGGCGTTCCGCTGGCGCTCGGGGTGGCGGTGTTTCTCACCGAGCTGTGCCCGGCTTTTTTGCGTCGGCCGATCGGCACCATGATCGAGCTGTTGGCGGCGATTCCCAGCATCATTTACGGCATTTGGGGCCTGTTCGTGCTGGCGCCGTTCCTGCAGCTCACGGTGCAGCCGTTTCTGATCGACACGCTGGGGAATATCCCCTTGATCGGAATCCTGTTTCAGGGCCCGCCTTTGGGTCTCGGCATGCTGACCGCGGGCTTCATCCTGGCGATGATGGTGCTGCCGTTCATCACGGCGGTCACCCGCGACGTATTCCTGACGGTGCCGGCGGTGTTGCGCGAAAGCGCTTACGGCATCGGCGCCACTACGTCCGAAGTTATCCGCCAGATCGTCGTGCCCTACACCCGAACGGGAATCATCGGCGGCGTCATGCTGGGCCTGGGGCGGGCGCTGGGCGAAACCATGGCGGTCACGTTCGTCATCGGCAACGCCCATGAGATTCACGCCTCGCTGTTGGCGCCGGGGACCACGATCTCGGCGACGCTCGCCAACGAATTCACCGATGCGGTGACGCCGCTCTATGTCTCGTCGCTGTTCGCGCTCGGCTTCATCCTGTTCATTATTACCTTCATCGTCTTGGCGGCCGCGAAAATCATGTTGCTCCGCCTCCAACAGCGCGCTGGCACCTGAGGCGATGATGAGCCGCTATGCCCGCCGCCGCATCGTCAACATCGTCTATCTCGCCGCGTCGATAGCGGCGACCGCGGTCGGTTTGATCTTTCTGTTTCTCGTTCTTTACGCGCTGTTGCGCAACGGCATCCCGGGTCTGAGCACGACGCTCTTTACTCAGACCACGCCGCCGCCAGGCAGCGCCGGCGGCCTCGCCAACGCGATTTATGGCAGCGTGGTGATGACGCTGGTGGCGACGTTGGTCGGCACGCCGATCGGGGTGCTGACCGGAACCTACCTCGCCGAATACGGCAAGATTAGTTGGATCGCGCCGACGGTGCGGTTCGTCAACGACATTCTCCTGAGCGCGCCCTCGATCATCATCGGCCTGTTCGTCTATCAGATCGTGGTGGTGCAGATGGGCCATTTCTCGGCGTGGGCGGGCAGCATCGCCTTGGCCCTCATCGTCATGCCGGTGGTGATCCGCACCACCGAGGACATGCTGACGCTGGTGCCGGGCAGCCTGCGCGAGGCGGCGGCGGCGCTGGGCACGCCGCGATGGCGCGTCATCGTTCAGGTCATCTACCGCGCCGCGTTGCAAGGCATGTTGACGGGCGTGATGCTCGCCGTGGCGCGCATCGCCGGCGAGACCGCGCCCTTGCTGTTCACCGCGCTCAACAACCAGTTCTGGAGCGCCGACATGAACGCGCCGATGGCGAATCTGCCGGTGGTGATCTTCCAGTTCGCCTTGAGCCCTTACGCCGATTGGCAGCGGCTGGCCTGGGCCGGCGCCACCATGATCACGCTCACCATCTTGATTCTCAACATCCTGGCGCGACTACTCGCCAGCTGGAGCAGCCGGACGCCATGACGATAGACTATTCCGCCGCCGCGCCCCCTCAACAGCGACAGACCATGCCGACATCGGAACCAATCGCGCCGCCCACCCCCGTGCCCGCGCCGGCCGTCGCCACCGCGAAGCCAGCGGTGCGGGCCGAGATCAAGGATTTGCGCTTCTATTACAAGAATTACGAGGCTCTTAAGGGCATCAACCTCGTGCTGCGCGACAAACGCGTCACCGCCTTTATCGGCCCCTCGGGCTGCGGGAAATCGACGCTGCTGCGCGTCTTGAATCGCATCTACGAGCTTTACCCCGATCAGAGGGCGACCGGCGAGGTGCTGGTCGAGGGCCGCAACATCCTCGATCCCCGGCAGGACCTCAATCTCTTGCGCGCCAAGATCGGGATGGTGTTCCAGAAGCCGACTCCGTTTCCGATGTCGATCTATGACAACGTCGCCTTCGGCATTCGGCTCTACCAGAAACTTCGGGCGCGCGAACTCGACGAACGGGTCGAGGAAGCGCTGAAGCGCTCGGCGCTGTGGGGCGAGGTGAAGGACAAGCTGAGGCAAAGCGGGCTGTCGCTCTCGGGCGGGCAGCAACAGCGGCTGTGCATCGCGCGCGCCATCGCGGTGAAGCCGGAAATCCTGTTGCTTGACGAGCCGGCTTCGGCGCTCGATCCGATCTCGACCCAGCGCATCGAGGAGCTGATCGCCGAGCTCAAATCCGACTATTGCATCGTCATCGTTACCCATAATATGCAGCAGGCCGCGCGCAGCTCCGACTACACCGCCTTCATGTATCTGGGCTCGCTGGTCGAGTTCGACGAAACCGAGGCGATCTTCACCCATCCGCGCGAGAAGCGGACGGAAGATTACATCACCGGCCGGTTCGGCTGAGCCCGGCCCGGGAGATCGAGATGGCATCAGAGCACATCATCAAGAGCTACGACGAAGAGCTGCACCGCCTCGACAATACCATCACGCAGATGGGTGGCCTCGCGGAAAGCCAGCTGGCGGCGGCGATCGACGCGGTGGCGCGGCGCGACGCCTCGCTCGCGACCCGGGTGGTCGAAGGCGATGTCGAGGTCGACGAGCTGGAGCGCGAGGCGGAAAGCCTGGTGGTGCGTCTCTTGGCCTTGCGCCAGCCGCTCGCCCGCGACCTGCGGCTCATCATCGGCTCGTTGAAGATCGCGAGCGATCTTGAGCGCATCAGCGATTACGCCGCCAATGTCGCCAAGCGCGCGCTCGCGCTGTCGCAATCGCCGCCGGTGCGGCCGGTGCACGCGATTCCGCGCATGGGTCATTTCAGCCAGCAGATGGTGAAGGACATCATCGACGCCTATGTCGAGCGCGACGCCGACAAGGCGCTCGTGGTCTGGCTTAGGGACGAAGAGCTCGATGAAATGTATACGAGCCTGTTCCGCGAGCTGCTGACCTATATGATCGAGGATCCGCGTAATATCACCGCCTGCACGCATCTCTTGTTCATGGCGAAGAATCTGGAGCGCGTCGGCGATCTCACCACGAATATCGCCGAGACGCTTTATTTCCTGGTTCATGGCACGCCGCTCACCCAGGCGCGGCCCAAGGGCGACCGCACCAGTTGGCAAACGGAGCCGGGCGGCGATGAAGACGGCGAAACAACCGAGGGGAAGGTGTGATGCAGCGCCCGATGGTTTTGGTGGTCGAGGACGAAGCGCCGCTGGTAACGCTGCTGCGTTACAATCTCGAAAAGGAGGGTTTCGCCGTCAACGAGGCGCATGACGGCGAGGAGGCGTTGATGCATTTGCGCGAGAGCAAGCCCGACGCGGTGCTGTTGGACTGGATGCTGCCGCGAGTCTCGGGCCTCGAAATCTGCCGACAGATTCGGCGCGTGCCGGCGTGGCGCGATTTGCCCGTGATCATGCTCACGGCGCGCGGCGAGGAAGGCGACCGCGTGCGCGGCCTCGATAGCGGCGCCGACGATTACATCGTCAAGCCCTTCAGCCCGTCGGAACTGATCGCGCGGGTTCGCGCCGTCATTCGCCGCGCGCGGCCGTCCGCCGCCGCTGAGGCGCTCAATTTCTCCGATCTCGGCATGGATTTGACCGCGCATCGGGTGGCCCGGGGCGGCAAGCCGGTGCATCTCGGCCCGACCGAGTTCCGGCTGTTGCGCTTCTTGATGGAGCGGCCCGGGCGGGTGTTCTCGCGTGAGCAACTCCTGGACGGGGTGTGGGGCCGCGACGCCGAGGTCGAACTGCGCACCGTCGATGTCCATATCCGGCGCCTGCGCAAGGCATTGAACGGCGGCGGCCGCGCCGATCTGATCCGCACCGTCCGCGCCGCCGGCTACGCGCTCGATACCGCCGCGCATTAGCAATCGGTTGTTTCGTCGCTCCTTGCGCGCCTCGGGTCCAGCGAGCATCCTCGCCGGGCGACAAAGGGGGGCGGATGGAGGGGGCGGAGGAGGCGCATAGCCTTGCGGTGGGCGCGGTGACGCGTTTCGCCTATCGCGCGGTGTTCACCAGGCTCGGTCTGGTTCTGGAAGTGGGCTGGCTTCCGCTTTTGGGTCTGCTTGGGGCGCTGATCGCGCCCGGCGCGCTCGCGCCGGTCCGGCCGGATCGCGGCACGTTCGATCTCGGCGCCCTGGACTATCTTCAGGCGACGATCGCTTTGTTGAGCCTGAGCGCCTTCGCGGTGCGCTGGCATCAATCGGTCCTGCTCGGGGACGCGAGGCGGCTTCCGGCAATGATGTTTTTCCGCGGCTGGCTGCGCTTCCTGGCTTATTCCGCGGTGATTTACGTGGCCGTGGCCGCGCTGTTGGTAGCGGCCGTGCTGGCCTGGTCGCGCCTGTCGCCGTCGCTGCCGCTCGAGCTCGGCGCGATCGCGGCGGGCGTATTGCTGGCGGTGGCGATTCTGCGCTGCGGCCTTCTGTTTCCGGCCGCCGCCTGCGGCCGGCCGCTCGGCCCGGCGGAGGCGTGGCGGTTGATGCGCGGCAATAGCTGGCGCCTGGCGCTCGCTTCCGTGCTGACCGCCCTGCCGGTGACGTTTATCACCGGGGCGATCGCGACCGTCATGGTGGTGACCGCGCTCCCGGAGAACAGCGAGGAATTGGCGCAGCCGCCGCTCGGCTTCGTCATTCTGACCGGGCTGTTGGAAACCGCCGCCGATATTCTCCTGGTGGCCCTGGGCGCCAGCCTGCTCTCCGCCTGCTATCGCACGCTGGTCGAGCGCCGCGACCTGAGAGCATGATGTTTTCCGGTGGAAACGCCCGCGCCGGAGGAATTTCGCGGCGCTGCATTCAGCGGTAGCGCGGGGCCGGCGGCGGCTGGTTGGGCGGCGGCGGATAGGTCGCCGGCGGCGCTTGCACCGCCGCCGGCTCGCCACGGCCGAAAATACTATCGAGCAGGCGGTCGAGCGGGCCGCGTTGCCGCGGCACCGCTGGAGCGGAAGACGGGGCCGGGGCCGTCGGCACGTCCTGAACCGCGATTTGCGGCTGCGGTGGCGACGGCACGCTCGGGCCGGGCAGCGGCTTTATCGGCATATTCTGAGTCGCCGCGGCCATGAAATCGTGCCAGGCATGGGCCGGCAGCGTGCCGCCGGTAATGTGCTTCATCGGCGCATTGTCGTCATTGCCGAACCAGATGCCGGCGACCAGGTCCGCGGTATAGCCGACGAACAGCGCATCGCGGAAATCTTGAGTCGTGCCGGTCTTGCCCGCCACCGGCCGCGGGATTTTCGCCGCCCGGCCGGTGCCGCGATCGATGACCCCGGCCAGGAGCTGGTTCATGGTCCCGGCGATGTCGGCGGACAAGACACGGCCGGGGCCGGAACCTTCGCGCCGATAGACGATCTTGCCGTCATGATCCTTGATCTCGACCACGCCATAGGGCCAGGCGCCGATGCCGCCGTCGGCGAAGGCGGCGTAGGCCGTCGTCAGTTCCAGAAGTGTCACGCCGCTGGTGCCGAGCGCGAGGCTGTCGTCGCGTTGCAGATCGCTGGTGATGCCCAACTGCCGCGCCATCGCGATGACATTATCGACGCCGGTGCGGTCGATCACCTGCGCCGCTACGGTATTGATCGAATAGGCGACGGCGTCGGCGACGCTGACATCGCCGCGATATTCGTTTTCGTAATTGCGCGGCTCCCAATTTCCGATCTTGACCGGCGCGTCGTTGAAGCGGTCGCCGGGCGCGAGGCCGTGTTCGAGCGCGCTGGCGTAAAGGATGGGCTTGAAGGCGGAGCCGGGTTGGCGCGCCGCCTGGGTGGCGCGATTGAACTGGCTGTCGTTGTAATCGCGGCCGCCGACCATGGCCCGGATCGCGCCGTCGGGCGACATCGCGACCAGCGCCGCCTGTCCGACATCGTCCTTGTCGCCGTCGCGTTCGAGGGTCTCCTGAATCGTGGTGTCGGCGGCTTCCTGCATCTTCGGATCCAGCGTCGTCGTCACCACAAGATCGCGGTCGGCGAGGCCTGCGAATTCCGGAATCTGCTCGTAGATCCAGTCGGCGAAATAGCGAATGCTGGGCCGGGCGCGTTGCGCCACCGCCAATTGCGATTGCCCGTTCAAGGCGGCTTGGCGCTGAGCATCGGTGATGTAGCCATACTCGACCATGGCCTCGAGCACCTGGCTCGCGCGTTCGGCGGCGAGGGTACGGTCGCGCGCCGGGCTGAAACGCGTCGGCGCCTTCAACAGGCCGGCGATGGTCGCGGCCTCGTAGAGCGTCACGGTGCGCGCCGATTTATCGAAATAGCGATGCGCCGCGGCATCGACGCCGTAGGCGCCGGCGCCGAAATAAACCCGGTTGAGATAGATTTCGAGAATCTCCTCCTTGGTGAATTTGCTTTCGAGCCACAATGCCAGCAGCGCCTCTTGGATTTTTCGCGTGAAGGTGCGGTCGGGCGTCAGGAACAGGTTCTTCGCGAGCTGCTGCGTCAGCGTGCTGCCGCCTTGCACGACATGGCCAGCGCGCAAATTGGCGACGCCGGCGCGCGCCAGGCCCAGCGGGTCGATGCCGAAATGGCTATAGAAGCGATGATCCTCGGTCGCGATCACCGCGTCCGGGAGATCGGGCGGCAGGTCCTTGAGCCGGACCGGCTCGCCGAAGAGATCGCCGAAAGTGGCGATCAGGCTGCCATCGGCGCCGAGCAGCGTCACGCTGGCGCGGCGCTCAGACACCGAGAGGTCGCCGATGGGCGGCAGCGTGATCCAGAAATAACCCAGCACGCCGACCAGCAGCACCATCCCCCACAGCATCGCGAAGGCGGCCCAATGCCACCAACGCTGGCCGAGCTTGGCGCGGGGTTTCGCCCTCTTGGCGGCGTCCGGCCCCTGCGCCTTGCCGTTCTTGACGCGAGGCTTGGGCGCCGATTTGGCCTTGCCGGTGCCGCCCGCGCGATGGTCGGGGTCGGCGCGCAGATCGCCTCGCTTATTGCTCATGGCGCGGTTTTATCACAATTCCTGTGGCAAGCTGAACGCGACACCGGCGCGCGGCGTTGGCGAGAGGGATGCCCATGCTATACGGTCCCGATCGAGCGAACTTCCCCGCCATGGGGGGTCGGCAGACAATGATTCCGAACCGCGAGCGTTCCCGCGCTCCCTGGCCCCGCCGTTGGCGATAGCTGTCCTGGCCATCTTCGCCGCGACCTATAGCGTGGTCGCTTTCGGCCGCGTACCGGGCTTGTGGCTCGACCGCGTCGGCGCGGCGCTGATCGGCGCCGCCCTGATGGTCGCGAGCGGGGCGCTGACGCCGGCGGAAGCCTACCGCGCCATCGATCTCAATACGCTGGCGCTGCTCCTGGGCATGATGATCGTGGTGGCGAATCTGCGCGTCAGCGGGTTCTTCGCCCTTAGCAACGGCTTCATCGTGCGTCACACGCGCCATCCCTTGACGCTGTTGGCCGGCATCGCGATCGTCGGCGGCGGATTGTCGGCCTTTCTCGTCAATGACGCGGTCTG
>JAATGI010000267.1 GCA_015654725.1 Rhodospirillales bacterium | reverse complement strand
GCGGTGCTGCTGGGCGGCGCCACCGCGCTGTTGCCGATTTACGCGCGCGACATTCTCGGCACCGGACCGTGGGGATTGGGCCTGTTGCGCTCGGCGCCAGCGGTGGGCGCGATCGCGATTTCGGTGGTGCTGTCGCGGGTCAAGCTCACCCGCGATGTCGGCAAGCTGATGTTCGGCGCGGTCATCCTGTTCGGCGCCGCCACCATCGTATTCGCGCTGTCGCGGAGCATGGCGTTGTCGCTGGCTGCGCTCGCGGTCACCGGCGCCGCCGACAATATCAGCGTCGTGATCCGCAGCTCGCTGGTTCAGCTATCGGTGCCGGACGAGATGCGCGGCCGCGTCAGCGCCGTCAATTCGCTGTTCATCGGCACCTCGAACCTGTTGGGCGAGTTCGAGTCCGGCATGGTCGCGGGCTTGCTCGGCGCGGTGCCGTCGGCGGCGCTGGGCGGAATCGGAACGATCCTGGTGGCACTGCTCTGGATGAAGCTGTTCCCGCCCTTGCGGAAAGCCGAGAGCCTTTCCGGCTAAGCCGGCCGCGCCGTCAGCACCGGGCCGCCGCGCCCGCGCAGCAACCACAAGGACAACGCCGCCGCGAGACACAGTACGCCCGCGGTGAAGAAGGCGGGCAAATAGCTCGCGAACGCGTCGCGCGAAACGCCGGCCGCGAACGCCATGATCCCGGCCCCGAGCTGATGCGCGGCGAAGATCCAGCCGAACACCAGGGGCGCCTGCTCGCGCCCGAAGGTCTGCGCCGTCAGCTTGACCGAGGGCGGCACGGTGGCGATGAAATCGAGCCCGTAAAACACCGCGAAGAAGGACAGCCCGATCAGCGAGAAGCCGCTATAGGGCAGCCAGATCAGCGA
The DNA here is from genome assembly GCA_015654725.1 of Rhodospirillales bacterium. GTDB lineage: Bacteria > Pseudomonadota > Alphaproteobacteria > ATCC43930 > CGMCC-115725 > JAATGI01. Next base: position 10,071 of record JAATGI010000267.1, on the reverse strand, counting down.
CAGGCCGCGGAACCCGTAATAACCCGCCAACAGCCAGCGATTGTCGTAGCGGTCGGACAGCCAGCCCGAGCCGATGGTACCGACCAGATCGAACACGCCGATCGCCGACAGCAGGCTGGTCGAGACGATCGGGCCGATGCCGAAATCGCCGCACAGCGTGACGAAATGCGGCATCAGGCCGAAGCTCGACACGCCGCAGACGAAAAAGGTGAAGGCCAGCACCCCGAACATCAGCGAACCCAGCCCCAAGCCCAACGCATTGATGCTGAGCGCGAACACATTGCCGGCCGGCCGCGGCGGCGCCGGCAACACCTTGTCCTCGCCATAGGGCGCGAGGCCGATATCCGCCGGCCGATCGATCGAGAACAGAAAGAACAGCAGCGCCAGAATTCCGATCGCGACCGCCGGCGGCACCAGCGCCATGCGCCAGCCATAGGTTTGCGCGATCCACGCCGAGGGCATGAGGAAAATCATCTGGCCGGTGGCGTTGCCGGCGCTGAGAATCCCCAGCACCAAGCCGCGCCGCGCGGTGAACCAGCGCGTCGAGATCGTGGCGGCCAGGACCAGCGCGGTCATGCCGGGCGCGACCCCCATGACGACGCCGAGTCCGAGCCAGAGCTGCCATTTCGTCGTCATGGTGATGGCGACGATCAGGCCCGCGATCAACAACGCCGCAGACCAGGTCAGAACCCGGCGCGGGCCGTAAAGCAGAATGAGGCCGCCCGCGAAGGGCGCGACCAGGCCGAACAGCGCGACGCGCAAACCCAGCGGCCCGGAGAGATCGCCGATCGACCAACCGAGATCGCGGGACATCGGCGTCAGCAGGACGCCAGGGATCGACATCGCGCCAGCCGAGCACACGACAAAAAGAAAGGTGAGCGCGACCATGAGCCAGCCGTAATGAATCCCACGCGCCGCCAACGCCCGCGCCGCCGCCTTCGCCACCATCCGTTTTACCCCGCCATCGGAAATAATTGCGCGAGACGAAGTTCCTTGAGCTTCGGCCCGACGCTCGCCTGCGCCGCGCGCCATGCCGGCAACGCCGCTTGCGCCATGTTCCTGCCCTTGGCCGTGATCGTGATGAAATGCACGCGGCCATCCTCCTCGCTTGAAATCCTAATCCACTGCTTCTTCACCAGCGGCGCCAGGTTGCGCGTCAGCGTGGTACGTTCGACGCCAAGCCGTTTGGCCAAGCGGCCGACCGGCAACGGACCGTCATTGATCAACGCGACCAGGATCGGAAACTGGGTCCCGCGCAGGCCGGTGCCGCGCATATGCCGCTGGTAATGCCGTGTCACCACCCGCGCCGCGCGCCGGATCCCGGCGCAGACACAACCCGCGCAGTCGCGAAATTGTTCATTGGTCATATAAGTGCATATACACATATTGTGAGGGCGAGGCAAGGGCTCGGTTGGCGCGCGCCGCTCGGTCGGCTATTCCCGCGCCAATCGAACGCCATATAATGGGGCGTCCCTTCAGGAGTTTCCGTATGCGGGGTCCGGGTGCGGTCATCGCACCTTATCTAGAACGGCGCGTTCACGCCGAGCTTGACCCAAACCGCGTTTCCCTTGAGCCGATTTTCGACCTCGAGCTCCGGCAGCCATTTCACCTCGGCGGCCAAGTTCACGTTCCCGACCGTTTTAACATAAGAGAGCACCGGGCCGAGGCCGATCGACCGCCCCTCGAAGCTGCCGAGCACGGCGCCGCTGCCGCTGTCCGCGGTAATCTGCTGATAGACGTAAAAATTGGCGCCGCCGCCGGCGTGGCGAATAGGTGGCCCGCCCGATCCAGGATGTTCCAGGCTGGGCCGGACCCGTTCAGGGGCCGAATCTCTTAGGAATTCGCTTTCTTCGAAGGTTTCGACTTGCGAGAACTGTTGAGGACAACCGCTTGGCGAACGAGCGCCTTGAAGGCGGACGCGTCAACTTCCTCTCCTTCGTGGATGTCGATCGCGCGGCTTGCGTTTCCGTCGAGACTCGCGTTGAAGAGACGGGCCGGATCCTTCAGAGACGCGCCCTTGGCGAAGGTAAGCTTGACGACATTCTTGTAGGATTCGCCCGTGCAGATGATGCCTTCGTGCGACCAAACCGGCGTGCCCCTCCACTTCCACTCCTCGACGACGTCCGGGTCTGCTTCCGTGATGAGCTTGCGCATTCTGCCGAGGGTTTCCCCGCGCCAGTCCCGAGCTCAGCGATTCTTTTCGAGATGAGCTCCGATGCCGGCTGGCCTTGGCTCGCGCCCAACTTTTTCATGTTCCTACCCTCGAAGTTCCCGTTCAACGGTGCCACGGCGCGCAGTTCGTCCGGCTATTCCCGCGATTGTCGAACACCCATATGATAGGCCATCTTCAGGAGTTGCCGCATGACCGATGCCGTATCCCGCCTGCCGACCCTGTTCATTCCGCATGGCGGCGGGCCGTGTTTTTTCATGGAGGTGTCGCCGCCCTTGCCGAAGGATTTGTGGGATGGCTTGGCCGCCTATCTCAAAGGCATCGACACGTCGCTCGGAAAGCGGCCTAAGGCGGTACTGGTGATCTCGGGCCATTGGGAAATGCCGCGCCCGACCGTCGGCACCGCACGCGACCACACGCTGCTGTTCGATTATTACGGCTTCCCCGAACACACTTATCGCCTGACCTATCCGGCGCATGGCGCGCCCGAGACCGTGGCGCGGATCGAGGAATTGTTGTCGCGCGCCGGCTATCGCGCCGGCGAGGACGCGGCGCGCGGGCTCGATCACGGCGTGTTCGTGCCGTTCAAGCTGATCTATCCCGAAGCCGACGTGCCGATGATCCAATTGTCGCTGCTGGCGAGCCTCGACGCCGCCGCGCATGTGAAGCTCGGCCAGGCGCTGGCGCCCTTGCGGGACGAGGGCGTGCTGATCGTCGGCTCGGGCATGAGCTATCACAACAACCGCGCCTTGTTCGCGCAAACGGCGCAGGCCAATTCGGATTCGGTGCGCTTTGACGATTGGCTGACCGAGGCTTGCGCCGATCCCGATCCCGAGCGCCGCAACGCCAAGCTGGCGGAGTGGGCGAGCGCGCCCGGCGGCCGCGCCTGCCATCCGCGCGAGGAGCATTTGCTGCCGCTTCATGTCGCCGCCGGGGCCGCCGGCGCCGATATCGGCCGCCATGTTTATAGCGACAAGATCGTCGGCAAGGCGCTCTCGGGCTATCAGTTCGGATAACGATCGCGTTCTTTCCGGTCGTCGCGGCGACCCGAGGGTATGGCGCCGGACACAGCCCTATCGCGCTGGCCTTACGGCAGGCCGACACCGCCAGCGTGCACGCTTTCACAAATGACCATTAGCGGCGGGGCGCTGAAACGCTCACGCGCGGGAACGATTTAAGTAGTTTCCGAGCCTTAGCGCGGCGTGGCGCGGTGCAATAGGGTTGGGCTCGGCTTACAGGAGATACGATGACCGACGACACGACGAATGCGAGCGACCGACGCGAGCAATCGGAGGCAAGGCAGATGCCTCGGCAAGCGCGGCAGGGCCAAGCGACCGCGGTGGCGCGATCGGATCCGCGCGCCGCGCCGGAGCCGAGGCCGATCCTGCACCTGAAGGCACCTGCCGCGGACGCGGACGCGCTTCCGATGCCGTCCCTCCCGCCAGCGGGCAATGACAACTAAGGCCGCCGCAAAAGATTTTCCTGTCGTTTGCGTCGGCGGCTCGGCCGGCGGCCTCGACGCCTACAAAAGACTGCTGTCGCATCTGCCGTCCGACATGGGCGTCGCCATCGTCATCGTTAATCACCTGAGAACCGTCGCGACCCAGCTCCACGAGATTCTCCCGCGCTATACGGAGATGCCGGTTGAACTGATCACGGAAGGGTTACTCCTCCGGCGCGACCGCGTATTCATCATCCCCGAACAGCATGATTTGCACGTTCTCGACCGAGAATTCCGTCTAAAGCCGATATCGAAGCCGAGGGGATGGCCCGATGTGATTACCGTCTTTCTGCGTTCCCTGACCCGACACTGGGAAGGCAAACTTATCGTCGTCATCGTCTCGGGCTATGACGGCGACGGGTCGGCGGCATTGCGCGGAATAAAGGACGTGGGCGGCATTACCATCGCGCAGAAGCTCGACACCGCCGAACAACCCGACATGCCCGAGAGCGCGATCGCCAGCGGGTGTGTCGATTTTATTCTTTCCCCCGAGGCGCAACAAATCGTACGAATTGCCCACGGGAATTCGTAGCCGGCTCCCTGGCCATCGCGAAAAAACCTGGGTCCGCGCCGCCCCTGGAAAAGCGGCGGCGCTCCTGATATGGTCATCGATATATCCTTTAGAATATATCGAATCAGGAGGAGGTCAGCATGGACGTTTCCACAACCTTGTCGCGTTTGGGCAATGCCGCGTCGAGTTTTCTCGCCGGCAAACATCAGCTGTTCATCGACAACCAATTCGTCGACGCCAAATCGGGCAAGACCTTCGACGTGTTCGAACCGTCGTCCGGGCAGATGATCGCCAAGGTGGCGGCGGCCGACGCGGCCGATGTCGATGTCGCGGTCGCGGCGGCGCGGCGCGCCTTCGAGACAGGGCCGTGGTCCAAGATGGTGCCGGCCGAACGTGGCAAGCTGATGAACAAGCTCGCGGATTTGATCGAGGCCAATGCCGATGAATTGGCACAGATCGAAAGTCTCGACAACGGCAAGCCCGTGACCTTCGCGCGCTTCATCGATATCGGCGGTACCATCGACATGTTCCGCTACATGGCGGGATGGGCGACGCGCATCAACGGCGAGACGATTACGCCCTCGATCCCCGGCGATTGGCACGTCTATACGTTGCGCGAGCCGGTCGGCGTGGTCGGCCAGATCGTGCCGTGGAACTTCCCGCTGGCGATGGCGTCATGGAAGCTCGGCCCGGCCTTGGCCGCGGGCTGCACCGCGATTTTGAAACCGGCGGAGCAGACGCCGCTGTCGGCGCTGCGTCTGGCGCAACTCATTCAAGAAGCCGGCTTCCCACCCGGTGTCATCAACATCCTTCCCGGCTTGGGCGAGACCGCGGGCGCCGCGATCGCGGCGCATCCCGGCATCGACAAGGTGGCGTTCACCGGCTCGACCGAAGTCGGCAAGCTGATCGTCCAGGCGGCTTCGGGCAACCTTAAGAAGGTATCGCTCGAACTGGGCGGCAAGTCGCCGGTCGTGGTATTCCCGGATGTCGATATGGCGCGCGCGATTCCGGGCGCGGCTAACGGCATCTTCTTCAATTCGGGACAGGTCTGCACCGCCGGCTCGCGGCTCTATGCCCATAAGAAGGTGTTCGACCGGCTGGTCGAAGGCGTCGCGGCCGAAGCGGCCAAGATCAAGGTCGGTCCCGGCCTCGATCCGGCAACCCAGATCGGGCCGCTGGTGTCGCAGGAACAGTTGGAGCGCGTCACCGGCTATATCGCCGCGGGCCGCAGGGACGGCGCCACGGTCGTCACCGGCGGCAAGCGCCTCGGCGATGACGGCTATTTCGTGCAGCCGACCATCCTCGCCGACACCAACCCGAACATGTCGGTGGTGCGCGAGGAAATTTTTGGGCCGGTGATTTGCGCCATACCGTTCGACGACGACGATCTCGACCGCATCGCCCGCGAGGCCAACGCCACCAGCTACGGCCTCGCCGCCAGCATCTGGACCACCAATCTCGGCATCGCCCATAAGATGGCGAAACGCATCAAGGCCGGCTCGGTCTGGATCAACACCCACAACATGGTCGATCCGGCGGTACCCTTCGGCGGCTACAAGCAATCCGGCTGGGGCCGCGAGATGAGCCACAACGCCATCGATCTTTATACCGAGACCAAATCCGTATTCGCGTCGCTCTAGCGTAAGGCACGCGAAAAACTCGGGCGGTGCTTCGGCGCTGCTCTTTTTTTTGGCGCATCCCGCCGATAGGATATCGCCAAGACGGCTCATGAGCGCCAACGCATGTTGAACCGCCGTCTTCTTCTCTTCGCCGGCACGGCCGGATTGGCGACGGCGTTGGGCGCGCGCCGGTGGAGGCACCGAAGTTTCTCGCCACCCTCCTCCCCCATCGAGGGGGGAGGGTTGGTTCACTGATACCCGACGACGGCGTGCGGGACGTAAGGCGCTTCCAGCATCTTGATTTCGTCGGCGGTAAGAGCGAGTTCGACCGCCGCCGCCGCGTCGGGAAGATGATGCGGCTTCGAGGCGCCGACGATCGGCGCTGCGATCGGTTTCTTCTGTAGGAGCCAAGCCAGCGCGATTTGCGCGCGCGGCACGCCACACCCGGCGGCGACGACGCCGACCGCCTCGACGACCTTCCGATCGGCCTCGGCCTGGGTATAAAGGTGCTTGCCGAAATCGTCGGTCTCCTGGCGTTCGCTGGTCTCGTTCCAAGCCCGCGTCAGGCGACCGCGCGCCAGCGGACTCCAGGGAATGACGCCGATGCCTTGATCGGCGCAGAGCGGTAGCATCTCGCGCTCTTCCTCGCGGTTCAAAAGATTGACGTGGTTCTGCATGCTGACAAACCGCGTCCAGCCGTTGAGGCGCGCGGTGTAAAGCATCTTGGCGAATTGCCATGCGTGCATGGACGAGGCGCCGATGTAACGCGCCTTCCCGGCCCTCACGACATCGTGCAGCGCTTCAAGCGTTTCCTCGATCGGTGTGCGCGCATCGAAGCGATGGATTTGATAGAGATCGACATAGTCGGTGCCGAGCCGCTTCAAGCTGGCGTCGATCTCGCCGAAGATCGCCTTGCGCGACAGGCCGGCGCCGTTCGGCCCGGGCCGCATCCGGCCATGGACCTTGGTGGCGAGCACGATCTCCTCGCGGCGCGCGAAATCCTTGAGCGCCCGGCCGGCGATCTCTTCCGACGAGCCCTCGGCATAGACATTCGCCGTGTCGAAGAAATTGATGCCGAGTTCGAGCGCCTGTTTGACGATGGGCCGGCTCTTTTCCTCGTCGAGCGTCCATTGACGGCTGCCCCGGCCGGGAATGGCGAAGGTCATGCAGCCGAGACAGACGCGCGACACGTCGAGGCCCGTCATACCCAGTTTCACATATTGCATCGTTCATTCTCCTTGCGTGACGCTCACCGCGTCCGATCCGAACAATCGAGCTTGCCAGCCGATACCGTTATATTCTTATATATATAGCGACTAGGCCATCCCCGTGCCGGCTTTCCGAAGGAGTAAACCATGACCGTGATCGATCGCCCGCAATCATTTGCCCTCACCGAGCCGGTTCGCGGCTTTCTGAAAAAGCAGCACCAGCTGTTGATCGGCGGCAAATGGGTCCCGGCGCTGTCCGGCAAGACCTTCGACGTCATCGATCCCTCGACCGGCGAGGTCATCACCAAGGTCGCGGCCGCCGACGCGGCGGACATCGATTTGGCGGTCGCGGCGGCGCGCCGCGCCTTCGATCATGGCCCTTGGGGCAAGTCCAAGGGGTTGGAACGCGCCAAGCTCCTGTGGAAGCTCGCCGACAAGATCGATGAGCATGCCGAGGAAATGGCGACGCTCGAAACCCTCGATAACGGCAAGCCGATCAAGATGTCGCGGATCGCCGATATTCCCGGCTCGGCGGAAAATCTGCGCTACAACGCCGGCTGGGCCGGCAAGATCACCGGCGACACCATCCCGGCCTCGCTGCCCGGCAATTTCCACTCCTACACGGTGCGCGAGCCGGTTGGCGTGGTCGGCGCGATTATTCCGTGGAATTTCCCGCTGGCGATGGCGATCGCCAAAATCGGCCCCGCCCTCGCCGCCGGCTGCACCATCGTGCTGAAGCCGGCGGAGCAGACGCCGCTGACGGCGATCCGGCTCGGCGAGTTCATCCAAGAAGTCGGCTTCCCCGAAGGCGTCATCAATATCGTCACCGGCTTCGGCGAAACGGCGGGTGTGGCCCTGGTCGATCATCCCGGCGTGGACAAGGTCGCCTTCACCGGCTCGACCGCGACCGGCAAAGCGATCGTGCGCGCATGCGCCGCGACCTTGAAGCGGGTCAGCCTCGAACTCGGCGGCAAGTCGCCGACCGTGATCCTGCCCGACGCCGATCTCGCCAAGGCGATCCCCGGCGCCTCGCGCAGCATCTTCTTCAATAGCGGACAGGTCTGCGCCGCCGGCTCGCGCCTGTTCGCGCACAAGAAGATTTTCGACGAGGTGGTCGGCGGCATCGCTGAGGAAGCGAAGCGGCTCAAGGTCGGGCCGGGCCTGTCGCCCGAGACCGAGATCGGCCCGCTCGTCTCCGAGGAGCAGTTCCAGCGTGTCACCGGCTATCTCGCCGCCGGTGCCAAGGAAGGCGCGCGCGTCATGGTCGGCGGTCAATCCGTCGGCAATCGCGGCTATTTCGTCGAGCCGACCATTCTCGCCGATACCGTCCGCGACATGTCGGTGCGGCAGGAGGAAATCTTCGGCCCGGTGCTGTGCGCGATGAGCTTCGACGACGAGGATTTGGAAAAGATCGCCGCCGAGGCCAACGACACGACCTATGGCCTCGCCGCGACGATCTGGACCCGCGACATCTCGGCCGGACACAAGCTCGCCAAGCTGTTGAAGGCGGGCTCGATCCGCATCAATGGCGGCGGCCTCGACCATGCGGTGCCGTTCGGCGGCTACAAGCAATCCGGCTGGGGCCGCGAAAACGGCAAGGACGGCGTCGAGCTGTTCACCGAAGTGAAGGCGGTGTCCGTCAATCTGTCGTAGTAACCACGGCGTTCCAGCTCCCTCCCTAGCCCTCCCCCGTTTCACGGGGGAGGGAAGGCAACGCGAAGCGTTGTCGGGTGGGGGCCATCTGATTTCGGCGGAAGAGAAGCGCCCGCATTTCCTATAGTGGTAAAGGCGCGGCCATCGCCGCCGCCATCGAGAGGCAGTCATGAAATACCGCATGCTTGGCCGCACCGGCCTTTATGTTTCCGAAATTTGTTTCGGCACCATGACCTTCGCCGGCAAGGGCCGCTTCAAGAATGTCGGCGAGGTCGATCAGGCCGGCGCTACCGCGCTGGTGAAACAGGCGCTCGACGCCGGCGTCAATTTCATCGACACCGCCGATGTCTATTCCGAAGGCGAGTCCGAACGCTATCTCGGCGGTGCGCTGAAGACGCTGGGCGTGACGCGCAGCGAGGTCATCATCGCTACCAAGGCGCGCGGCCGCACCGCGCCGGGGCCGAACGCGATCGGCCTGACGCGCGGCCATATCATGGACGCTGTCGAGGCGAGCCTCAAACGGCTCGGCACCGACCATATCGATCTCTATCAGATCCACGGCGCCGATCTGGTGACGCCGCTCGACGAGACCTTGGCGGCACTCGACAATCTCGTGACGCGCGGCCTGGTGCGCTATATCGGCTGCTCCAACCTCATGGCGTGGCAGATCGCCAAAGCGCTGGGCGTGTCGGCGGCGCATGGCTGGGCGCGGTTTGAAACCGTGCAGGCCTATTACACCATCGCGTCGCGCGACTTGGAGCGCGAAATCGTGCCGCTGATGGCGGCGGAGCAGCTCGGCCTCATGGTCTGGAGTCCGCTCGCCGGCGGTTTGCTCAGCGGCAAATTCAAACGCGACCAGGCCGGACCGAACAGCGCGCGGCGCTCTTCCGGTTTCGATTTTCCGCCGGTCGACAAGAACCATCTCTTCGACGTGGTCGATGCCATGCGCCCGATCGCGGAGCGGCACGATGTCTCGGTGGCGCGCGTGGCGCTCGCTTGGCTGCTGCACCGGAAGAGCGTGATGTCGGTCATTGTCGGCGCCAAGACCGAGGAACAGTTACGCGACAATCTCGCCGCCGCCGAATTGAAACTGGGCGACGACGAACTCGCGGCGCTCGATAAAGCGAGCGCGCTCAAGCCGGAATATCCAGCCTGGATGGTCGAGTTCCAAAATCGGGACCGCGTGCCGGGCTAAAGCATGCTCTAACGTGACGGGTTGCCGAAATCCTCCAGCACCGCCGAAAGCGCGTGCGATCCGACCTTCACCGAGCCGGTGAAGGGATGGTCGATGGCGACGATGATCAGCAGCCCGGAAAAAATGAGCAGCGACAACGCCCCCGTCATCATGGTCTGCGCCACGAGATTCTCGGTGCCGAAGAACAGGGTGAAGCCGATGGTCAGCACCGCGC
>JAATGI010000263.1 GCA_015654725.1 Rhodospirillales bacterium | reverse complement strand
GGTGCCCGAAGGACTGAACTCCCAGCTGACCGGCCGGAAGAAAATCTGCATGTCCGGGCGATCGGCGCCGGGCATGATCCTGACCCAGGCGCAGGCTTGCGACGAGCCGAGTGTCAGCACTCCGCGCCGCGTCATCAGGTAATAGGCGCCGTGAAAAAGGACGCGAAGCCCGTGCAGTTCGCGGTTGATCGAACTGTCGGCGGTCGAATCGGCGGTGTAGTGGACATACAGATGGTCTTGAAGGTTGCGTCCGACGCCCGGCAATTCCTTGACCGTCGGAATCCCCTGGGCACGTAGTTCTTCGCCCGGTCCAATCCCCGACAGCATGAGCAGCTTTGGTGAGTCGATCGCACCCGCGGATAGAACCACTTCACGCGCCGCCGCCTCGTATCGGGTTTCGCCGTCGCGACTGAATTCAACGCCAGTGGCACGCTTGCCGTCGAATTTGATGCGATGAACCAGCGCGTCGGTCGCGATCGTCAGGTTCGGGCGCTTCGCCGCCTCCGCCAGAAAGGCCGCCGACGTGCTATGACGCCGTCCCTTGCGGATAGTAAATTGCAGAAAGCCGATGCCTTCCTGACTAGCGCTGTTGTAGTCCAAATTGCGCGGCAGACCGAGATGCACGCCGGCCTCGATGAAATCTCGCGAGGCCGGGTGCCGCACTTGCGGATCGCTCACCCAGAGCGCACCGCCCTTGGCGTGATAATCGGTATTGCCCTCGCTGACGCGATGCTCGGATTTCTTGAAGTATGGCAGGACATCGTCCCACCCCCAGCCGCGATTGCCGAATTGCCGCCAGCCGTCGTAATCCTCGGCATGGCCGCGAACATAAGCCATGCCGTTGATCAAGCTCGTGCCGCCGAGTCCTCGACCGCGCGGTACGTAGATCTTGCGGTTCGCCATATAAGGCTCGGGCTCGCTCGAATAGCCCCAATTCAATTGATTCGGAACGATGAGCTTGCCGACTCCCGACGGCATGCCGACCCAGATGCTGCGCGGCTTGGGACCAGCTTCGAGGAGGAGAACGCGGACCGATGGATCTTCGGAAAGCCGGTTGGCCACGACACAGCCCGCCGACCCGGCGCCGATGACGATGAAGTCGAACATGCTAAGCCGTCGGCCGGAACGGCTTGCGCAAGCCGGCTTGCTCCATCAGCGGCAGCACATCGCGCGCCCATTCGCGCATTTCCTGGTGATAATTGACCCAGGACAGCACCACGCCATCGAGCCCGGTCCGCGACAGCTCAAGGAGTTGGTCGACGATCTGCTCCGGCGTTCCGATCAATGGCAGGCCGCCCCAGCCGGCGACGAAACGGTATTTCACCCGCTGCAATTGTTCCGCCGACAAATATTCGGACGCCTTGATACCGAGTTCGCGGGTCAGATTCTCGACCGCCTCCCAATCGCCTTTTTCGTAAATGTAGTAGTTGGCGTAGTCCTGCGCCTCCTTTTCGGTCGGGCGGCACACCACCCAAACGCCGGTCCAGACCTGAAGCTCGCGGTGGAAGTCGTCGTGCGCGACACGGCGCAGATTGTTGACCTGGGCCTTGTTGGCGTCGAACGCGCCTTCGAAGAACACGGTGAAGGCGATGTCGGCGTATTTCGCGGCGAAGCGCGCGCCGATCGGCGAGGCACCCGCATTCATGATCGGCGGATAAGGTTTCTGAATCGGCTTCGGCTCGCTGAAGCCTTTCGGCACCTGGTAGAACTTGCCCTCGAAATTGAATTCGCCCTCGGTCCAGAGCCGGCGAATGATCTCAAGCCATTCGCTCGCCATCTCATAGCGCTGCTCATGCTCGGCCACCGACGTGCCGAACATTTCGAGATCCGGCGTCGACCAGCCGCACACCACATTGAGCGCGAAGCGGCCATTCGAGGCGTGATCGGCGGTGACGCACTGCTTTGCCGCGGCAACCGGATGCATCGTCGGCACGTGGGTCGTCGAGAAGATTGTCGAATGCGACGACACCGCGCCCATCGCCGCCGCCCAAGTCAGTGATTCATAAGTCGCGCCGTTGAAGTTGGTCGGGCCGCCAAAGCCTTTCCAGCGCGCCACGGGGACCAGCGCCTCGAGGCCGATCCGGTCCGCCGTCTCGACGATGTCGCGGCTGTTTTTCCAATTGAGCTCGAAATGCCCCTCCGCCGTGGTCGCCGCGCAGCCATGGCTGACATTCGGCCCGAACACGCCGAGCTTCATCTTGTTGTCGTTGAACAGCGCGTTGCCACGCCGACCTATCCCCGTCTCCGCCACGCGATCCTCCCTTTGAATGTTTTTATTCTTCGGCCGGCCCTGATTCGGCGCCGACCGGATGATTGCCGGTCTACCACGTTTTCTTAAAAATCACCTGCCGAGACCCGGGACCGGCATCTCCGCACGCGCAAGCGCGTCTTTCCCGGCAGCCACATGATACCTTATGAACGTCCCCGCGATATCGTCGCGGCAATCACATAGAGCAGCGCTGATGGCGCCGGCGCCCCTCGCCGATCACGACATGCGCCGGGGCATGAATTTCGCGTACAGCCTTTCGGCCAGAGCGGTGACATGACCGCCGAGCCCTACCGGGTCGCTCAGGGCCAGCAGCAAGGCGCCGCCGAAGATCATGAAACCGACATACGTGCTGACGTTGAATTCAATGAGCAGCGCGGGAACGAAGCGGGTGAGAATGCCGCCCAGAAACGAACCGAGCCAGACCTCATATCCGCCCAGAAGCGTGCCGATGAAAATGACGATGGAGTCGGTCGGCGCGAACGCACTCTGATCCAACTCGCCGAATAGGCCGGCCACGAGCGCGCCAGCGACGCCGGCGATAAAGCCGGCGAGCGCGAAGGCCCAAGCCTTGTAGAAGACGATTCTCACGCCCGCGGCCGCCGCCATCTGTTCGTTCTTGCGGATGAGCGCCCAGGCCCGCCCGGGCTTGGTGCGGCGATGCCCCTCGACCAGCAAAATGCCGAGCAAGGTGACGAAGGCGACGAAGAGAAAGTACCGGGTGTCGCCTGCGGCATAGATCGGCCGCGCCATCATGACGCGATCGTTGCCGCTAGCGCCGACCTGTCCCAAAAAGCCCGGACCGCCGACGGGAAAACTGATCACCGCGACCAGAAGCTGGAAGGCGGCCGCGAGCATCAATGTCACCAGCGCCAGATAAAGGCCGCGCATGCGCAAGGCCGGCAAGCCCCAGATCATGCCGATCACCGAGGCACCGACGCCACCGGCGAGAATCGTCACGAAGAACGGCGGATGAATATAGTGATAGACGCGCAGGCTGATCCAGCCGCCGACGCCGACCAGGGCCCATTGGCACAGCGACACCAGGCCAAGATTGCCGTAGAGCAGCGCGCAGCCGAGCAGAGTCAGGACCATGCAATAGGCTTGGGTAAAATTCGACAGCCAATAACCGCCCGAGGTGAGGGCGATGATGCCGGTTATGAACGCCACCACGGCGACGATGGCGACGATGCGCACCGTGGGGGTGACCGGGCCCGCGCTCGCGACGGCGAGCGGCGCGGCCTTGGTTCTGGTGACCTCCGAATATTCGCTGGCGCCGAGGCCCTTGCCGGCGCCGAACGCCATCATGAACGCCAGCGCCACCACGTAAGGACCGGCGCTGCGAAACGAAGCCACGGCGGGAAAGCCCGTTGCCAGCGCTTCGATCAGCCCACAGACCATGCCGCCGATGAAGGCGCCCGGCAGCGACGACAGCCGCGCCAGGATCGCGGCCGCGATCGCCGGAATGACGAGGAAAGTCAGCAACGCCGGATCGAGCCGGTTGATGTCGGCCAGAAGAATTCCGGCGATTCCGGCGAAGGCGCCGTTGATCAGCCAAGCGATCGAATCTGTATTGGTGACGCGGACGCCGATCGCCGCACTGATGTTGCGGTCGCTTGCCAGCGCCCGCATCGCCAGCCCGATGCGGGTCTTGCTCAAGATCAGGCCGATCCCGCCCGCCATCGCCAGCGCGAGACCCAGGGCGATCAGCCGGGTCACCGTGACGCGGACGCCGAACAACAAGACGTAATCCAGATCCGTCGGCAATTGCAGGCGGCGCGCGATGCCGACGCCCCAATAGAGCGCCATGCCGCCCAGGAGGAACAGCGCCAATCCCAAGGTCGCGACGGCGCGCACCACCCGGTCGCGTTGCGCGAGGCGCGGCGCCACGACGCGGCCGTAGCCATAGGCGATGAGAGTCGACAGGGCGACGCCCGCGACCCAACCGATCGGGGCCGGGACGCCGTCTTTCGTCAATTCATAGGCGCAAAAGGCGCCGAGCCCGCCGAATGCGCCGAAGGCGAAATTCAGCGTGCCCGAGGCGCGATAGAGAATGACCAGCCCGACGCTGGACAGAGCATAGACCGCTCCGACGCCGATCCCCGAGGCCGCGAACACAAGCAGGTTCATGCCGGAAACAATCCAGTCCTACCGAGAAATCCGCCGGCCGGGGCCGCCAAGGCGGCGGCCCGGCCAACGGTTACGCGACTTATTTCCCCGCGTCGTACTCGGCGTTGAATTTCTGATTGATGCCGAGCTTATTTTCGAGCGCCACGATCGGCACCAGGCCGGGATCGGCGTCGGCGTGACAACCTTCGATCTGCTTGAACTCGCCGTTCTCGTACCCGAAGACGCTGGTGACATGGTTGCCTTGATGAATGGCGGCATCCGCCCCGCCCCAATACCAGGGCGCGCAGAAAATGTCGGTGTCGTACGGCGCCATGTTCTGAATCGCGGCGGTCACCGTGTTGCGGTTGATATCGTCGGGATTCTTGATGCTCATCATGGCTTGTTCCGCGATCCGGGCGGTGACATAGCCCATCTGCGAGAACACATCCTTCACCACGTTGGGCGCGTAGGCATCCATCACCGCGCGCCAATTCTGATTGTCCTTGCCGGGGCTATCGAGCGGCGCCTGCTCGGTGTTGATCCATAGCCGGGAGTTCCAGTAAGGAGCGCTGATCGCCTTCATGAAGGGGGCGGTATACAAGGCGCCCGATCCCGTCCATTTCGTCTTGCCGCCGGCATCCTGCTGTTGGACGGCATTGAGGATCTGGGCGCCCTGGTCGTCGACATACATGAGCTGCACCGCGTCGGCGCCGGTGGCGACGATCTGCAACACCAGCGAGGTATAGTCGGGCGAGACCGGGTCGGCATAGATACTGGTGACCTTGACGCCGTATCGCGCGCCCCACTCCTCGACCCCGTGGCAGACATAATCGGAGCCCGGATATTTCAGGATGCTGCACACGATGGTCTTGGCGCCGAGCTTGCGGCGCGCGTAATCGACGGCGCCGATCGCGGCCTGACGCGGGCCTGCATTGACTTAGCCGATATTCTTGGATTGGAAGCATTGCGGCGCCACGCCGGCGCCGATATCGAGCACGTTGCTCTTGAGGTAATAGTCGGCGTTGGCGACGCATTCGATGAAGCTGGTGCTGCCGATCAGGGCATAGACGCCCTCGTCGTCGATCAGCTTCTTGGCGGCCTGTGCCGCGACGTCGATTTTGCTCTGATCGTCCTCGGCGTGATAGACGACCGGGCGGCCGTGAATGCCGCCATTGTCGTTGAGGCAGGCGAAATAGGCCGCTACCGCGTCGCTGCCTTCCTTGAAACTGCCGAGGCCGGACATCGAGGTCACCGAGCCGAGCGGGATCGGCTTTCCGGTCGCCTTCTGGCCGGTGCCGTCGCCGCATTGCGGCGTCGCCGCCCCGGCCGGGCCGGAAACCGCCATGATAACGATCAGGAACAAGCCCGCGAACAGGCCTAACGCGCGCTGCATCTTTTCCTCCCTTTGGACTCTCGGTCCGTTTTTGCTGCGTGGGCGTTATATCGCACCGCAGCTATCGCTTCCCCAAACCCTGCGCGACTCTTCGCCGGTCGTCAAGGGGATCGTCAATAGGTCTATAGAAAAATAACGGACCAATCTCGCGGGCGTTTTTCCAGCCGGACCGTGCGTGCGAGGGGTTAGCCTCCGGTCTCGGGGTTGCGGCCGCGCCTGCCCTCGCGCAAATTTTCGGCGATCACATAGAGCAGCGGAATCAGGAAAATGCCGAAGATCGCGGCCGCGATCATGCCACCGAACACCGGCGTGCCGACGGCATGGCGCGTGATGGCGCCGGCGCCGGTCGCGACCACCAGCGGCAACAAGCCAAGAATAAAGGCGAAACTGGTCATGATCACGGGACGGAAGCGCAGCCGCGCGCCTTCGATCGCGGAATCGCGCACGTTCTTTCCGAGCGCGCGCTGCTCCAGCGCGAAGGCAATGATCAGGATCGCGTTCTTCGCCGCCAGCGCGATCAGCACCACCAGGCCGATCTGCGCATAGACGCCGAAACTCAGCCCCGACAGCGTCAGCGCCACGATCGCGCCCAACAGAGCGACGGTGACGGACAAGAGAGCCGGCACCGGAATGTTCCAGCTCTCATAGAGCGCGACCAGGAACAGATAGGCGAACAGAATGGAGAGGCCGAGCAACAAGGTAGTGCCGCCGCTCGCCGCCTTTTCCTGCAACGCGGTGCCGGTCCATTCGAAGCTGTAGCCCGCTGGCAGCGTCGTCGCGGAAATGCGCTCCATCGCGGCGATCGCCTGGCCCGAGCTGAAGCCCGGCTTGGGCGCGCCGTTCACGATCGCGGCGCGATAGCCGTTATAGCGGTCCACCGCTTGCGGTCCCTGCACCAGTTTGGCCTCGGCCAGCGCGCGCATCGGCACCATCGCGCCCTTGGCGTTGCGAACATAGATACGATAGATGTCGTCGACCTGATTGCGATACTGAGTCTCTGCCTGGACATTGACTTGCCAGGTACGACCGAAGACGTTGAAGTCGTTGACGTAGTAGCCGCCGAGCGTCGCCTGTAGCGCGTCGAAGATATCGCTGATCTTGACGCCCAACACCTGCGCCTTGTCGCGATCGATATCGAGATAGATTTGCGGCGTGTCGGCGGCATAGGTGCTGAACACCCCGGCGAGTTCGGGCTGCTGGTTGGCGGCAACCAACAAACCGCGCAGGGTTGCCGCGAGTTCGGTCGGCGGCTGGCCCTGCAGCGCCTCCAGCGCATATTGAAAGCCGCCAGTGCTGCCGAGACCCAAAATCGGCGGCAGGTTGAAGGGAAAGGCGATGGCGCCAGGGATCGCCGCCATTCGCGGCCGCAATTGCGCGATGATTGCGCCGGCGCTTTGCGCCGGATCGGTGCGCACCTCATAGGGCTTGAGGCGAATGACGAAAAACGCTTGATTCGAAGCGGCGAGATAGTCGATGAAATTGAGCCCGACGACCGAGAGCACGCCTTCGACACCGGGGATGGGCTGGACGATGTCCTCGACCTGCTTCACCACCGCTTCGGTGCGATTGATCGAGGCGCCCTCGGGCAGGCGCAAGGTGGCGAAGATCGCGCCCTGATCCTCGTCCGGCAGGAAGCTCTGCGGAATACGCGTGAACAAGCCCGCCGACAGCGCGACGACGCCGACCACGACGATCGCGGCGACGATCGACACCCGCGCCAACCGGCTCACCACCGCGACATAGCCGTCGCGGACTCCGTCGATCGCCCTCAGCACGTACCGCATCGGGCCACGCTGGGCTTGGCCGCGCTTCAACAGCACACCGCACAGCGCCGGGCTCAGGGTCAGCGCGTTCACCGCCGAGATCAGCATCGACACCGAAACCGCGACCGCGAATTGCCGGAATAACTGCCCGCTGATGCCGGGAATGAACGCCACCGGCACGAACACCGACAGCAGAACCAGGGTGATGGCGATGATCGGGCCGGTGATCTCGCTCATCGCCTTCTTGGTGGCGTCCTTGATCGAGAGTTCGGGCTCCTCCTCGATCACGCGCTCGACATTCTCCACCACCACGATAGCGTCGTCGACCACGATGCCGATGGCGAGCACCAGCGCCAACAGCGACACGGTGTTGGCGCTGTAGCCGATCGCCAGGAGCACCGCGAAGGTGCCGACGATCGAGACCGGCACCGCCACCAGCGGAATGATTGTGGTACGGATTTTGCCGAGGAATAGAAACACCACGATCGCCACCAGCACGATCGCCTCCACCAAGGTCCGGATCACCTCGCTGATGGTGGAGGTGACGAACACGGTGGCATCGAAGAAATTGCGATAGACGAGATCACTGGGAAAGCGTGTCGCGAGCTCATCCATGGTCTCGCGGACGCGGCGCGCGACATCGACGGCGTTGGAGCCTGGCGTCTGATAGATGCCCATGGCCGCAGCCGGCGCGCCGTTGTACCGGCTGTAGCGGTCTTGGTTCCTGGCGCCCAATTCGAGGCGCGCGACATCCTTCAAGCGCACGATCGAGCCGTCGGGATTGGCGCGCAACACGATGGCGGCGAATTCCTCCGGCTTGGTCAGCCGGCCCTTGGTCTTGATGGTGAACTGGAAGCGCTGATCCGATGCGATCGGCGCGGCACCGATACGGCCCAAGGCCGCCTGAATGTTCTGGCTTTGCACCGCCGCGATGACGTCGTCGGGCGTCAAATTATATTCGGTCAGCTTGTCGGGATCGAGCCAGACCCGCATCGAATAATCGAGCGGGCCGAACAGCGTCACCTGGCCGACGCCGTTAATGCGCGCCAGCGCGTCGATGACGTTGATGGTGGCGTAATTGCTCAGATAGATCGAATCGTAGGTGTTCTTGGGCGAATAGAGCGCGATGACCTGCAGCAGCGCCGCCGATTTCTTGCGGATGACGAGGCCGGTGCGCGACACCTCCTGCGGCAGTTGCGGCGTCGCCAGGCTAGCGCGGTTCTGCACATTGACGGTGTTGATGTCGGGGGCGGTGCCGAGCGCGAAGGTGACGTTGAGCGTATAGGATCCGTCGGCGCCGCTGGCGGATTGATAATAGAGCGCGTTGTCGATGCCGTTGACCTGCTCCTCGATCGGTTGCGCCACCGTGGTCTCGACCACTTCCGCGTCGGCCCCCGGATAGGTCGCGGTCAGGGTCACCTGCGGCGGCACGATGTCGGGAAACTGCGCGATCGGGATCGTGGTGATGGCGATGATGCCGGCAAGCGTGATGACGATGGCGATGACGGCGGCGAGACGCGGCCGGTCGATGAAAATACCGGAAAACATCGGGGCTCAGTTGCTCGGCGCGGGGCTGGGCGCGACCGTCTGTCCGGGCCGCACTTTCTGGATGCCTTCGACGATGACCCGCTCGCCGGCCGCGATTCCGTCGGTGACGATGACGGCGCTGCCGCGTTCGGCCCCAAGCGCGATCCGCCGCAACTGGACCTTGTTGGCGTCGTCGACGGTGAGGACGTAGCTGCCGGCCTGGTCGAGCTGCACGGCCGATTGCGGGATCAGCAAGGCGGAACGCGGCGCGCCGCGCTCGACCTGGACGCCGACGATGCCGCCTGGTGTCAGCAGCGCCTGCGGATTGGGTAGTTCGGCACGCACCGCGACCGTGTCGGTGCTGGGATCGGCTTGAATGTCGAGAAAATTGGCGATGCCGGGCTGGTCGTACAACTTGCCGTCGGGCAGCCTAACCCGAACCGAGACACGGCCGTTGGTGGCGCCGCCTTCAAGGAGACGACGCTTGTAATCGATCACGTCGCGCTCGCTCGCCTGGAACAGGACGTAGATCGGATCGAAGCTGACGATCGTCACTAGGCTGCCGGTCGAGGGCCCGACCAAATTGCCGATGGTGAAATTCACGATGCCGATGCGGCCGTCAATGGGCGAGCGAATTTCGGTATA
Organism: Rhodospirillales bacterium; assembly: GCA_015654725.1. Taxonomy (GTDB): domain Bacteria; phylum Pseudomonadota; class Alphaproteobacteria; order ATCC43930; family CGMCC-115725; genus JAATGI01. The sequence continues at coordinate 1,581 of JAATGI010000263.1, read as the reverse complement.
GCCGAGATTGATCTGCGCCTGGTCGAGCGCCGCCTGCGCCTCCATGATGTCGGCCTGCGCGCTGGCCTCGGCGGCGGTGTACTGGTCGACCGTGGCTTGCGGGATAAACTCCTTGGGCAGTAGCGCCTTGCCGCGCTGGAGTTGCACGGCGGCGTTGACCTCGACCGCCTTGGCCTTGGCCAGATTGGCGCGCTGCTGCTCGACCACGGCCTTATAAGTGTCCTGCTCGATGCGGAACAGGAGGTCGCCCTTCTTGACCAGCTGACCTTCGGTGAACAGCCGTTGTTCGATATAGCCGGGCACTCGCGCAACGATATCGACTTTGTCGATGGCGGTTACGCGGCCGACGAAATCGCTGGTGTCGGTGACCTCGCGGTTCGCCACGGGGGCGACCAAAACCGAAGGCGCTGGCGGCGCCGATGGTGTCTGCGCCGAAGCCGCGCCGCCGCTCGCGACAAGGCAGAGCGCTGCGAACACGGCACCGGCGATGACATGGCGTCGATTGCCCATCGACGGGTCTCCCTCACGGCGATCGGCGGAGAAGCGAAGTTTTCGCGGCGCGGACCCCAGATCATTTTCGTCTGAAAGTTTTCGCGCTGTCGAGTCGTAATCCGGCGTGACCGACCAGGTGGCTCGGGGCAGCCCCCTGGCCGCCGCCCTAGCGCAAATTCACGACGATGAATCGGCTGCCTTGCACGGCATAGACGTTGGTGCGCGGGTCGCTGAGGTCCGGCCGGCCATCGATATAAATTACGTTCCGACTATTGATCGGGCCGTGATCGTTATGCGCCAGGGCGGCGACCTCGGCCGGATCACCGGTGACATATTCCTGCGCCAAGATCATGTGATCGCCGTATTGCGGCAACCCGGTATTGCCGATCGCCATCTTGTCGCCGGGAAACCAGTTCCATCCGGCGGGCACCCGCGTCCAACCGAAGACGTGCGTGCCGCCCGGCTTTTGCGCGATGGTCACGCAGCCGGGGCGGAAATCGTCGGGCCGCAATTGCGCGAAGGGCAGATTATGGATCTCGACGATGCCATGGCTCTTGGCTTGCTCGAAGAGATGCTTCATCTCGTCCGAGGATTGCGAGTTCGCGAGATCGTCGTCCATTCCCGCCAGTTCGCGCGGGAAGTCGAGTTTCAACTGCGCCATCACATAGCGCGAGATCGCGGCGGTGCAACCTTCGGCGCCGAGGCTCGCGCCCGTCACTCGATCGCCGGGAGTCGGCAACTGCGCGGAGCCGCCGAAGATCATCAATTGTTCCGCCCGTAGCGCCAAGGGGCTGCCGGGCGGATCGCCGGCGAGATCGGCCATGAATCGGAGCTGCTTGTGAATTTCGTCCTGCTTGTCCGGTGCGGTCGGCACCAGCGCGATCAGCCACGCCGGGATCGCCAAGCGCCGTAGGGACGCCTGGACATCCTCCGGAAACGCGTTCCACCGCCGCTGATACGCGCCATCGACGCCGAGCGTCTTGACCGTGTCCGGCAACCACCGCGCCATGCGCTGAACATCGCGCCGGAACCAGGGGGGAACCTCGCGCGGCGACGTCGCGGCGCCAGGCGGCCGCTGGTCCAAGCCGG
>JAATGI010000144.1 GCA_015654725.1 Rhodospirillales bacterium | reverse complement strand
GTTCCCGGACGAGGACACCGAGGATGCGATGGAGCTGGAGAGCCCGTTCGATCTCCTGGGACTCTATCGCGGCGTCGCCCTCCCCCATCAATCGGTGAGCGCGCCGCGGACCGATATCGACATGATCTTTCTCTATCGCCGCCCGATCCTCGATTATTGGTGCGAGACGGGCGAGGATCTGCGCGACATCGTCCGGAACGTGCTGATCCACGAGATCGGCCATCATTTCGGCTTCAGCGACGCCGACATGGAGCGGATCGAGCGGGAAGGGTGATCAGCGCGCCACCAGCGCCGCCACCCGCTTTCTCAGCTCCGGCACCAATTCCGCCTGGAACCAAGGATTTTTCCGCTCCCACGCCGTGGTGCGCCAGCTCGGATGCGGCAGCGGCAGATAGGCCGGCGGGTCCGGCGGATATTGGCGCCACGCCGCCACGGTTTCCGTCATGGTCGGCCGGCGCGTCGCGCGCAAATAATAGTCGATGGCGTAGGAGCCGACCAGGAGCGTGAGCGCGATCCGCGGCCAGCGCGCCAGCAGCTTGGCGTGCCAGAGCGGCGCGCATTCGGGGCGCGGCGGCTTGTCGCCGCCGTTCGGCAGCACGCCGGGATAACAAAATCCCATCGGCAAGATCGCGATCCTGTCCTCGTCATAAAAGGTATCGCGGTCGAGCCCGAGCCAGTCGCGGAGCCGGTCGCCGCTGCGGTCGTTGAAGGACAGGCCGGTTTCGTGCACCCGGGTGCCCGGCGCCTGGCTGATGATGAGAAGCCGCGCGCCGGCACGGCCGCGCACCACCGGCCTTGGTCCAAAGGGCAGATGCGCCGCGCACACCGCGCAGGCCCTGACCTCGCGCAACAAATCGGCGAGCGCGCGCTCTTCCTTTGCCCGGCCGGTCCCGGCTTGCCCCGTCATGGCGGAGAGCATATAGGACGCGGATGAATTTCTCAGCCGCGCGAACGGGCCGCCTACCGGCGGCGGTCGCGCTTCTGGTCTTGGCGTGCGCCGTGCCGGCCGAAGCCGGCTCGGTCTGGCAGCAGCAGTCTTTTTCCGCCTGGCACAAACAAGACCAGTGCGCCCGGCAAGCCTTTAAGCAATTCCCCGATTACACGCCGGAAGCCAATCGCCAGCGCGACCGCGCCATGCGCGTCTGCGAGGCCAAGAACCATGTGCTGCCGCGCAGCGACATCCAGGAGTCGCCGGTCGGGAAGATTCCCGATGCCGACGCGAATTAGTTGATTCTCTCGCGAGCCGCCGCCCGCCCTTGACGCCGCCGAACATGCCACCCGGCATGTTCGGGCCGAGCGTCCGGGTGGACGCTCGGCAGGCGCAAAGCGGGTCGCGCGACTACAATACGCCGAGCATGCTGCCGACCAGCGGGTGGCGCACGATGTCGCGGTCCGAGAGGCGAATTACCGCGACATCGGCCAGCGCCTCGAGCCGGCGCGCGATGTCGAGCAAGCCCGACATGCCGTCGAGCAGGTCGCTCTGGTCGGGATCGCCGGTCACCACCATGGTCGAGTGCCAGCCCAATCGCGTCAGCAGCATCTTGATCTGGCCGTAAGTGCAGTTCTGCGCCTCGTCGATGACGATGAAGGCGTTGTTGAGCGTGCGCCCGCGCATGAAGGCGATGGGCGCGATCTCGATGGCGCCCTCGGTGATGAGCTGCTTGACGCGCTTGCCGCCCAGGCGCTCGTTCAAGGCGTCGTAAAGCGGGCGCAGATAGGGCGCGAGCTTGTCCTCCATCTCGCCGGGCAGAAAGCCGAGATTTTCGCCGGCCTCAACCGCCGGCCGCGTCAACACGATGCGCCCGACCCGTCCGGCCTCGAGCGCATCGACCGCGGCGGCGATGGCGAGATAGGTCTTGCCGGAGCCGGCGGGGCCGAGCGCCAGGGCGAGATTGTGCCCGGCGATCGCCTCCATCAGCGCGCGCTGGCCGTCGCTTTGCGGCCGGACCTTGGCGAGATAGGAACGCTCGCGCGCCGCTTCGGCCCTGATCGTCTCGGCCCGAGGGTCGCCATGGGAATATTTGCCGCCGCCCGAGCCGTGGCCCGGAGGAAAGCGCGGTTCGAACCCCAATTCCTCGGCGTGCGCGGTCGCGTGGCGACGTCTGGCCATGCCCGATTCCTTTATTCTCGGCGATGTGAGGGATGGTCGGAAAGGGGTACGTCGGCGCGCTCGCCCGGAAGGCTCCCGGGCCTTGTGCTGGAACGTTTAAGAGCGGCGGTCGACCCCATTTCGACCCTTAGACGCTACGCGAGATTCGCGCGCTAGTCACCAGGAATAGCGTGTTTTATGACGATTCCGTCAAAATAGGGTGTTAGCGGCCTAGTTTCATTCCTCGCCGGTTCGGCTAGTGTCTTAGCGAGCGAGCGCCGCCCCAAAAAAAGCGCCGAAGGGAGGAAGCATGATCCGCGTGATAGGGCTGATTGCCGCCGTCGTGACTCTGGTGGTTGCCGATGCCCGCGCCGAAAACGCGCCGGGCATTACCGACACCGAAATCAAGATCGGCCAGAACATGCCCTATAGCGGCGTGGTCTCGGCCTACGGCATTCTGGGCAAGGGCCATCTCGCCTTCATCCAATGGATCAACGACACCTATGGCGGTGTTAACGGCCGCAAGATCAATCTCATTTCGATGGATGACGGCTACAACCCGGCCAAGTCGGTCGAGAATGTCCGGAAGATGGTGGAGCAGGACGGCGTCGCCTTCATCTTCGGCTCGATCGGCACCGCGACCAACACGGCGGTGCAGAAATATCTCAACGACAATGGCGTGCCGCAGCTCTTTCTGGCGAGCGGCGCCGACAAATGGGGCGATCCCCAGCATTTCCCCTGGACCATGAGCTGGCAGGCGACGTTCCGCACCGAGGCGCAGATCTATACCAAATACATTCTCAAGGCGAAGCCCGACGCCAAGATCGCGGTGTTGGGCCAGCATGACGATTTCGGCAAGGACTACATCACCGGCGTCCATGACGTCTTGGGCGATCGGTTCGACCAGCGCGTCGTGGTCGCGACCTACGAGGTGTCCGATCCGACCGTCGATTCCCAAGTGTTGCAGCTGCAAGCCTCGGGCGCCGACGCGCTCATTTTCGCGGGCACGCCGAAATTCGCCGCGCAAGCGATCCGCAAGGTCTATGACATCGGTTGGAAGCCGATATTCTTCATGAGCAATGTCTCGATCGCGACGGATTCGACCATGATCCCGGCCGGGCCGGAGAAATCGATCGGCATGCTGTCCTCGGCCTACAGCAAGGACCCCGGCGATCCGGCCTGGGCGAGCGATCCCGGCACCGAGCTCTATCGCAGCATCGTGCGGAAATATATTCCGGGCCAGAATCCCAACGATTTCAATTACGAGAATAGTTGGGGGATGGTGCTGACGCTGGTGCAAGTCTTGAAGCAATGCGGCAACGATTTGTCGCGCGCCAATATCATGCGCCAGGCCGCCGCCATCCACGATCTCGAACTGCCCTCGCTCCTGCCGGGCATCAAGCTCAACACCAGCCCGACCGATTTTCACCCGATGAAGCAGATGCAGATGCAGCGCTGGGACGGCAAAAGCTGGATCCGCTTCGGCGACCTCATCACCGGCGGCGGCGCTTAGTCTCGTTGAAACGGCATAGCCCCCTCCCAACCCTCCCCCGCCTGCGGGGGAGGGCAGCAAAGGCAAACGCCTTTGCGGGTGGGGGCTTCCCAATTCGGCGCCGTTACTGACTCCGCCCATAAGTGCCGGTGAGCACGCCTTTCGCCAGCGTGTGATAGTGGAGATTGAAGCCGACCACCGCCGCGGGCGTGTCGGCGTCGGTGTCGAGGCGATCGACATCCACCGCGAACACCGAGATGCGATAGCGGTGCGGCTTGTCGCCGGCGGGCGGGCAAGGGCCGCCATAACCGGGCGCGCCGAAATCGGTCCGGCTCTGCACCGCGCCGGCCGGCATGGTTCCGGCCTTGGGATCGCCGGCGCCCTTCGGCAGCTCCGTCACGTCGGCCGGGATGTTGAACACCACCCAATGCCAGAAACCGCTGCCCGTGGGCGCGTCGGGATCGAACATCGTCACGGCGAAGCTTTTCGTCCCCTCGGGCGCGCGCGACCATTTGATCTCGGGCGAGACATTGGGGCTCTTGCAGCCGAAGCTGTTGCCGACCTGCTCGTCCTTGATCGTGCCGCGCGGCGCGATGTCGGCGCTGGTGACTTTGAGCCGATGCGTCACCTTCTTGTTCTTGTCGGCCGCCGAGGCGCCGGCGGCGAACGCCGCGCCGATCGCCAACGCCGCGACCATGACCACGATTCTTCGAACCATGTTTCCCCTCCCCCTTTGGCTTCGCACGGGGTCTTTCGCCCGCGATCCCGAACGTTACGGGCGTGGCGAAACCAGCGTCAAGCCCGGGGGGCGACGCGAATTCGAGCGCAAGGGCCGGAGTGCGGGGGCCGCCGCTTCGCCAAATGATGCCGGACCAGATGGCGGCCCGAGGGGACGCCGAACGCTGAGGAGCGCTATCATGTTGACCATGGCAACCCGACCCTCATCCCGAGCGGTGGATTTTTCCGGCGCCGCCGCGCGCTGGACCGCGGTCACGAACCGCGACCGCCGCGCCGACGGCGTGTTCTATTATTCGGTCGCGACCACCGGCGTCTATTGCCGGCCCTCCTGCGCGGCGCGGCCGGCGCGGCGCGAGAATGTCGCCTTCCATAATTCCCGCGCCGAGGCGGAGCGCGCGGGCTTTCGCCCCTGCAAACGCTGCCGGCCCAACGAGGCGCCGCTTCAGGAACGCCGCGCGGCCGCCATCGCCACCGCCTGCGGCGCGATCGAGACGGCGGAAGAACCCCCGAGCCTCGACGCGCTGGCGGCGAACGCGGGCATGAGCCGGTTCCATTTCCACCGCGTGTTCAAGAGCGTGACCGGCCTCACACCCAAGGATTACGCCGCCGCCCACCGCGCCAACCGCGTGCGCGACGGCTTGACGAAAGGCGAAACCGTGACCGCCGCGATCTATGACGCCGGCTTCAATTCGAGCGGCCGGTTCTACGCCGAATCGGCGCGGTTGCTCGGCATGACTCCGAGCGCGTTTCGCGCCGGCGGCGACGGCGCCGCGGTCCGCTTCGCGGTGGGAGAATGTTCGCTCGGCGCGATCCTGGTCGCGGCAACGGAAAAAGGCGTGTGCGCGATCATGCTCGGCGACGAGCCGGACCGGCTGGCGCGCGCGCTTCAGGATCGCTTCCCGACCGCGTCGCTGATCGGCGGCGACGAGGAATTCGAGCGGCTGGTGGCGACGGCGGTGGGCTTGGTCGAGTCGCCGGCGCTGGGGCTCGACCTGCCGCTCGATCTGCGCGGCACCGCGTTTCAGGAGCGGGTATGGCGGGCGTTGCGCGACATACCGGCTGGCGCGACCGCGACCTATACCGATCTGGCGCAACGCATCGGCAAGCCCAAGGCGGCGCGGGCGGTCGCGCAAGCCTGCGCCGCGAACAAAATCGCGGTGGCGATTCCTTGCCATCGCGTGGTGCGCCGCGACGGCGGTCTCGGCGGCTATCGCTGGGGCGTCGAGCGCAAACGGGCGCTGTTGCAAAGAGAAGCGCGGTCGTGAAGGCCGAAGCCCTCTCCCAACCCTCCCCCGTGAACGGCGGAGGGAAGCACCGCGAAGCGGTGCGGATGGGGGCGGCCCTCGATTGGCCGCGCCTCTCAAGCGAACTCGATGAATTCGGCTACGCCGTCGCGCCAGGATTGTTGACTTCGGGCGAGTGCGCGGCGCTGATCGCTCTCTATGACGAGGAGTCGCGGTTTCGCGGCCGTGTCGTCATGGCGCGGCACAATTTCGGCAGCGGCGAGTATCGGTATTTCGCCTATCCGCTGCCGGAGCCGGTGGCGTCGTTGCGCGCTTCGCTTTATCCGCCGCTCGCCGCGGTCGCCAACCGCTGGCACGCGGCGCTTGGATCGCCGCGGCGCTTTCCCGACGACCATGCGGCGTTTCTCGAACGCTGCCATCGCGCCGGCCAGATCCGGCCGACACCGCTCCTGCTCAAATACGGCGCCGGCGATTACAATCGGCTTCATCAAGACCTCTATGGCGAGCATGTGTTTCCGCTGCAGGCGACGATTCTGCTGACGCCGCCCGACGATTTCACCGGCGGCGAATTTGTCCTGACCGAGCAGGCCCGCGCGCGCAAACGCGCGTCGAGGTGGTGCCGCTCCATCGCGGCGACGCCGTCTTCTTCGCGGTCAACCATCGGCCCGAGCCCGGCCCGCGCGGCTTCCGTCGCGTCGCGACGCGGCATGGCGTGAGCCGTATCCGCGCCGGCCGGCGCATGACCCTCGGCATCATCTTTCACGACGCGCGCTGAACCGGTAGGGTGCCCCGGGCAAAATTCGCGTGGAGCCGCCGTGGCCAAGGTCAGCGTTATTCCCGACAATCTGCAGATCGAGGTGGCGCCGGGCGAGAGCGTGCTGGCGGCGGCGAAGGCGGCCGGCGTGCCGATCGCGTCGGCTTGCGGCGGCAACGCGCAATGCTCGACCTGCCGCGTCTGGATCGTCGACGGCATGGAGAATTGCTCGGCCCGCAGCGAGATCGAGGAGCGGCTCGCGACCAAGCTGCATTTGCCGAGCCACCTTCGGCTCGCCTGCCAGACCACGATCACCGGCCCCGCCACGCTGCGCCGCCTCGTGCTCGACGACGCCGATCTCGATATCGCCAGCCTGTTGGGCAAGGAGGCGCAGGCGCGCGTCGGCGAGCAAAAGAACATCGCGGTGCTGTTTTCCGACATCGCCGGCTTTACCGGGATTTCGGAGAAGCTGTCGCCGTACGATGTGTTGTTCCTCTTGAACAAATACTACGCGGCGATGGCGGCGATCGTGGATGAGAATCGCGGCTATATCGACAATTTCATCGGCGACGGGCTGATGGCGCTGTTCGGGGTCGAGAACGAGCCGGATTTCGCGCTGCTGAGCGTCAAGACCGGTCTCGAGATGCAAAAGGCGGTGGATCGGCTGAAGCCGCAATTTCATTCGACCTACGGCATCGATTTCGGCGTCCGCATCGGGATTCATTACGGCGAGGCGGTGCTGGGCTCGCTCGGCTCCGGCGACCGCCAGCGCCTCACCGCCATCGGCGACGTCGTCAATATCGCGAGCCGGATCGAGATCGCGAACAAGGAAGCGGGCACGCGGCTTTTGATCTCGGAGCAATTGTACGAGATCGTGCGCGACGCCATCGTGGTCGAGGATTATGTCCGGCTCCGGCCGCGCGGCGCCACCGACCGCATGACGCTTTATTCGATCGCGCGCCTGACGCCCGAAGCCGACGCCAGGTTTCCGCACGCGGCCAAGAAAAGACCCGACGCCGCCGAGGACGCGCCGCTGGTTGCGTCGAAGACGCCGCTCAACGTGCCGGTGATCGCGGGCGAGACATATTATTGGTGCGCCTGCGGCCGCTCGGGCAATCAGCCCTTTTGCGACGGCAGCCACGGCCCGACGCGGTTTTCGCCGCTGGCCTGGACCGCGGCCAAGACCGGCACGGAATTGCTCTGCCTGTGCAAGCGCACCGCCAAGCCGCCGTTTTGCGACGGCAGCCATCGCCGCATCCCCGAGCCGGCGGCGTAACGGCTGTCGGCGCTCACCGGTCGATTTTGTTGAGATCGCCCAGCATCGCCATCAGCTCGACGACGCAAGATGAATATTGCGCGCTTTCGGGCTCATAGCCGAAGGCGGCGCAGGCTTTCCGCGCGGTCTCGTCCCATGCTTGCTCCGGCGATGCCGCCGCGAGCGATGGCAGCAGGGCGGCGACGATGGCGGCGATGAAAGCAAGGCGCATCGTCGTCACCCTATAGCGACCGCGGCGGTGGCGCGGGCGGGCCGGCATCCATGGCAAAATGCTCGAGCGTCAGCACGCAATAAGTGAACGGAGCCTCGCTCGGATCGAGACCGGCGGCGCGGCAAGCGAGTCGTGCCTTGGCCTCGAGATCGGCGGGCGTCGTCACGCCTTGCGCTTGGGCAAAACCGCCGGCGCCGACTCCCAGGAGCAAAACCGCCGCGAACAAGAAACGCGACATTCCTTCCTCCCTTCCATGCCCCGTGGCACACGGATCGCGCCGATTTTATGCCATCGGCGCGGTTCTGTCGCTTCCCGCGCCTCACGCCGCCTTGAAGTGACGTACCTTGATCGTCTTGGCACGCGCCCGCGCTTGCCACAGATCATAAGCCGTCTGCATGCCGAGCCAAGTCTCGGGACTCGACCCGAACGCCTTCGAGAGGCGGATCGCCATCTCGACCGAGATGCCGGCCTTTTCATTGACGAGATCGGACAAGGCCTGGCGCGTCACGCCTAGCCCCTTCGCCGCTTCCGTCACCGACAGGCCCAAATATTCAAGGCATTCGGTGCGAACGATGCCGCCCGGATGCGGCGGATTGCGCATGGCCATGAGATCAAGCTCCTTCAATGATAATCGAGGTAATCGACGTCGAGGACAGGGCCGGCCTCGAAGCGAAACGTCACCCGCCAATTTCCCGAGACCCAGACCGCCCAATGGCCTTCGAGGCTTCCACGAAGGGGATGTAATCTGAAACTCGGGACCGTCACATCGCTCGGCGAGCGGCTGATATCCAATACCGCCAGTATCTTCAGCAACTTATTCACATGCGCCGGCGCGACCCGCTTTGCGGTCGTTCCCTCATAAAGCGCCCGCAATCCGCGATGCTTGAACGAGCGGATCATGGCGGCAGGCTACGTTGTCGCTTGTCGCTTGTCAATTGACGAAGCCTGCCCGCGCGGCGGGCGTCAGCCTTCGCTCCTGAACGGCCGCGACAGCAGCGCGGCGATGGCGTCGTCGATGGCGGCGCCGCGATGGAGGATGGCATCGACCGCCGCCACGATCGGCATCTCGACGCCGAGCTTGGCCGCCAATGCGGCGGCGGCGGCGGCGGAATCGACGCCCTCCGCGACCGAGCGGCGCTCGGCCAGAATCGCGTCGAGCGCCTGGCCTTCGCCGAGCGCCACGCCCAGCGAATAATTGCGCGACTGCGGCGCGGTGCAGGTCAGCACCAGATCGCCCAGGCCGCTCAGCCCCATCAGCGTCTCGGGCCTGCCGCCTTTCGCCATCGCGAGTCGCGTCATCTCGGCGAGGCCGCGCGTGATCAGCGCCGCGCGCGCATTGTCGCCCAACCCTTTGCCGGCGACGATGCCGCAGGCGATCGCCAGCACATTCTTCACCGCGCCGCCGATCTCGGCGCCGATCACATCGTTCGAGAGGTAAGGACGGAACGCGCGGGTGCCGAGCGCCGCGACCAGCGTTTGGCCCAAAGCCGGATCGCGCGTCGCCAGGGTCACGGCGGTCGGCAGGCCGCGTGCCACCTCGGCGGCGAAGGTCGGACCCGACAGCACCGCGAGCGGCGCTTCGGGTAGCGTCTCGGCCACGACCTCGCTCAGAAGCGCGCCGGTCCCGGTCTCGATGCCCTTGGCGCAAATCACCAGCGGCACGCGCCCCGTAATTTGTCCGCAGATCGCGCGCAGATATTGTGCCGGCACCGCCAGCAATAGCGCCTCGGCGTCGCGCGCGACCGCGCTCAGATCGAGGCTGACGCGCATCGCCGGATCGAGCGCGACTCCGGGGAGGAACGTCGGATTGAGATGATCGCGTTCGATCGCCTCGGCCACCTCGGGCTCGCGCGCCCAGAGCGCCACCGCACGCCCGGCGCGGCACAGCATCTGCGCCAGCGCGGTGCCCCAGGCGCCCGCGCCGATAATGCCGATGCGTTGCACCGCGCGCCTATAGGGCGATCAACTCACCACGGCACAGCCGGCGGCGGCGATCTGGCCGTCCTGCTCCGAGGTCACGCCCGAGACGCCGACGGCGCCGACGCATTGGCCGGCGGCCATGATCGGCACGCCGCCTTCGACCGGAATGGCTCCCGGCAGCGCCAGGATGGCGACACGGCCGCCCGCGACCGCCTCGCTGAAGGTCTTGGTGGGGCGCTTGAAAATGGCGGCCGAGCGGCCCTTCGCCTGGCAGACATCGACGCTCGCGGGCGGCGCGCCGTCCATGCGTTGCAGCATCAGGAGGCGCCCGCCCTCGTCGAGGATGGCGATCGAGACCTGCCAATTGTTCTTGCGCGCCTCGGCCTCGGCGGCGGCCATGATCTCCTTGGCGGCGGCGAGGGTGAGGACTTTCTTGTCCGCGAGTTGAGCCATGAATTCCTCCTCGGTGATTTGCGGCCTGCGACGATGCCGTTAGGATAGTTGCGATCCTAGCCGCGCCGGCGAGCGCGGCAACGCGCGCTAATGCGAGGGGATATGGCCGACAAGATTCCGCTTCGTTTCGAGGGCACGTTTTTCGAGACCCTCGGCATCCGCATCCTCGAGGCCTCGCGCGAGCGCGTCGTCGCCGAGATGGACGTCCGGCCCACGCTAATGACGGTGGGCGGCCGGCTCCATGGCGGCGCTATCATGGCGCTCGCCGATTCGGTCGGCGCGCTCGGCGCGTTTTTGGCCTTGCCCGAAGGTGCCGCCGGCACCACCACCGTCGAATCCAAGACCAATTTCTTCGCCGGCGCCAGCGCGGGAGTGGTGCGCGCGGAAGCCGTGCCGCTTCACGTCGGCGGCCGGACCTCGGTATGGCAGACGCGGATCACCGGCGCCGACGGCCGGCTCGTCGCGCAAACCGTCCAGACGCAATTGGTGCTGACGAAGAGCTAGGCCCTCGCCCCGGCCTTGGCCTCGGGATCGAGTGGCCAACGTGGGCGCGGCGCGAAATCGAGCGTGTCGCTCAGGCCGAGCTTCAAGCGCTCGATCCCGGCCCAGGCGATCATCGCGGCATTGTCGGTGCAGAGATATTGCGGCGGCGCGATGAAGGCAAATCCTTCGCGCGCGGCGAGATCGGCGAGGCGAGCGCGCAGGACCTGGTTCGCGGCGACGCCGCCCGCCACCACCAGCGAACGCCCTTCGGGATAGCGCTCACGGAACAAATCGAGCGCATGTCCGGTACGGTCGAGGAGGCAATCGCCGATCGCCGCTTGCAACGACGCGGCGGCGGCGGCGCGAAAGCGATCGTCGATCGCGGTTTCGGCCTCGACCTTCTCGCGCAGCGCGGTCTTGAGGCCGGCGAAGGAAAAATCGCAGCCGGCGCGGCCCTTCAGGGGCCGCGGCAAGGCGAGGCGCGACGCATCGCCCTCGCGCGCGGCGCGCTCGATCGCCGGACCGCCGGGATAGCCGAGGCCGAGCAGCTTGGCGCCCTTGTCGAACGCCTCGCCCGCGGCATCGTCGAGCGTGGTGCCGAGCCGGCGATAGCGCCCGACGCCTTCGACCGCGAGCAACTGGCAATGCCCGCCCGAGACCAGCAGCAACAGGAACGGAAACGCCACCGCGTCGCCGAGCCGCGCGCTCAAGGCATGGCCTTCGAGATGATTGACCGCGATGAAGGGCAGCTTACGCGCCAGCGCGATCGCCTTCGCTTCCATCACCCCGACAATGACGCCGCCGATGAGTCCGGGCCCGCCGGTGGCGGCGACGCCGTCGAGATCGGCGAAATCGACCTTGGCTTCGGCCAGCGCCCGGGCGATCAAGCCGTCGAGCCGGTCGAGATGCGCGCGCGCCGCGATCTCCGGCACGATGCCGCCGTAAGGGCGATGCTCGGCCAATTGCGAAAACACCAGATTGGCGCGGATGCGGGCGAGGCCCTGCCCCTGGTCGCCGACGATGGCGGCGGCGGTCTCGTCGCAACTGGTCTCGATTCCGAGCATCAACATGATGCGACCATAACGCGCTTGCCACGCCCCTTCCATCGCCGGGGATGACCGCTTAAGAGAAGCGTCATGAGAGCACGGTCTTGACCCAGCCGCTGTTGCGCATCGGCACCCGCGGCAGCGCGCTGGCGCTGGCGCAGACGGCGGAGCTGACGGCGCTGCTCGCCCGGCTTCATCCCGAATTGGCGGCGCCCGGCGCGATCGAGACCGTCGCCATCCGGACCTCCGGCGACAAGATCCAGGACCGCTCGCTGACCGAGCTTGGCGGCAAGGTGCTGTTCACCAAGGAGATCGAGGACGCGCTGTTGGACCGCCGCATCGACATGGCGGTGCATTCGGCCAAGGATATGGAGACGTTTCTGCGGCCCGGTCTCGCCATTGCCTGCTGTCTCGAGCGCGAGGACCCGCGCGACGCGTTTTTCTCGCGCGCGGCGACAAGCCTGGCCGGATTGCCGGCCGGCGCCGCGGTCGGCACCTCGTCGGCCCGGCGCAGCGCCCAAATCCTGCATGCGCGGCCCGATCTCAAGATCGTGCCGCTCCGGGGCAATGTCGAAACCCGGCTCAAGAAGCTCGAAGCCGGCGCCGCCGACGCGGCCTTGCTCGCCGTCGCGGGTCTGAAGCGCTTGGGCTTGATGCAGCGCATCACCGCGATTCTTCCGGCCGAGGACATACTGCCGGCGCCGGGGCAGGGCGCCATCGCGATCGAGGTGCGCGAGCAGGACGAGCGCGCCCGGCATTTCCTGGCCTTGGCCGATCATGCGCCGACATCGATTTGCGTTGCCGCCGAGCGCGCCTTCCTCGGCGTGCTCGATGGCAGTTGCAAGACGCCGATCGCGGCGCTGGCGGAGATCGACGGCGTCGTCTTCAAGCTGCGCGGCATGGTCGTCAAGCCCGATGGCAGCGAACAGCTCATGACCGCCCGCCACGGTGTCGCCAGCGAGGCAATGGCGCTCGCCGCCGATGCCGGCCGTGAGTTGAAGTCGCGGGCCGGCCCCG
>JAATGI010000345.1 GCA_015654725.1 Rhodospirillales bacterium | reverse complement strand
CACACCATGCGCGGCCCTCAAGCGATCGCCGAAGCCGAGCGGGCCTTGGCGCTGGATCCAAATTTGGCGCATGCCCAGGCCGGCGTCCTCGCCGCCGCCAAGATGACCATCGGCCGCGCCGAAGAAACCGAGGGCCATGTCCGCGAGGGCCTGCGCCTCTCGCCCCGCGACAGCAACGTCTATATCTGGGCGATGGTCGCCAGCCTCGCCAAGCTCGGCCTCGGCGAGAACGAAAACGCCGCGGCGTGGGCGCGCCGATCGATCGAGGCCAATCGAAATCTTCCCGTCACGCATTTCTTTCTCGCGGCCGCCTTGGCGCATCTCGGCCGGCAGGAAGAGGCCCGCGCGGCGGTGCGCGAGGGACTGGCGCTCGATCCGGCCTTCACGGTCCGTCGCGAACGCGAAATACTTAGTGTCTTGACTGAGGATCCGACGTGGCGCGGGCAGGCTGAACGCGTTTTCGAGGGCTTGCGTAAGGCCGGGGTTCCGGAGGGATAAGACCGCCTCTAGCAATCGCGCGGCTTGATTGCTAAGTCATGGCAACGGAAAATTCCGGCCCGCCATGGCTCTCAGCATCGAAACCTTCAGCAACCTCAAGGGCGGCAACGCCTTCTTCAAGGCCGTGACGCATCCCGTGGCGGCGCGCGCGATGACGGCCCTGATCGACAAACTCGCCGATCAGCCCATCGCCATAGTCGATCCCGACGGCGCGGTCGAGGCGCTCGGCGAAATTCACGATCTGAAGCGGCTCAATCTGGCGGGGATTTTCGTCCAAGACTTGACCGCGATCGGCCGCTCGATCCTGGGCCACGCGGCCCAGCCGGTCACGGAACTGGTTTCGTCGCGCGCGCGCGCGGTGTTCATCGCCGCCTTCGACGCGAAGCGCCTCATCGACAAGGTGGCGCCGCTGGCACCCGCGGGCGCCGCCCTGTTCAGCCTCGACGCGATCCGCCTGCCCGACTCCCATCTCGCCAACACGACGCGCTATCTCGACACCGTCAATTTCGCCACCAACTTCGCGTTCTTTCGCGATGCCGGCGGCCATCACACGCGGCTCGCCACCGCCAATTACTGGACCGGCTATGGCGCGCGCGAGGTGTCGTTGCAGCTGATGTTGTTCGACGGCGATGGCAGCGTGTTGGCGCAATGGCGCGAGGAGGTGGCACCCAACGGCGCCATTGGCATCGACAGCCGCGAGCTGCGCGCGCGCTTCGGCTTGCCTGAATTTTCCGGCCAATTGTTTCTGCATGCGATCGGCGTCGCCGGGCACGATGTCGTCAAATACGCGCTCGATACCTTCACCGACCGCGTGCCGTGCAGCCTGTCCGCCACCCATGACGCCAATTCCTGGCCCGCCGAATTCTATGCCGGCCTCCCGGCGCCCGCCGACGACGAGAGGGTGACGCTGTGGATTCAGAACAGCCTGCCCTGCGCCATTCCCGCCGGCGCGGTGTCGCTCAATCTCATGGGCGAGGATGAATCGCGCGCGCTCGACCGCGCCATCGCGCCCTTCGCCAGTTACGCGCTTGATGTCGCATCGCTGTGGCCCGAGGCGCGCTGGCCCCGACAATTCGAGATAAATGCCGGCAAATATTTTGTCCGACCGCGCTATGAGATCGAGCGCGCCGGCAAGCGCCGCATCGCCCATGTCAATGTCGAGCGCACCGATTTGAGGCCCGATCCGAAGCTCGCGGAACTCGGCAATCTTCTCGGCAAGGGTTTCCTGCTCCCGGCGCCGATCCTGCCGCGCGAGACTTGGCGCTCGACCGCGCTGCCGACGCCGATGGCGCGCGGCCAACACGAATTGCCGCTGGCGCTGCTCATTTATGACGCCTCGGGCGCCGAGGTGGCGCGTCGGACCCTGGGCCGGATCGCTCGGTCGCAAGCGACCGCGATCGATATCGACGATTCGATCGACGGCGCCGCGCTGCCCTCGGGCTTCGGCCATTTCGAGCTGGTCTATGATTTCAGCGACGGCGGCGAGGGCGATGGCTGGCTTCACGCGCTGTTCCGCTACCGGCATCGCGCCAGCGGCCACGAGGCGGATTCAAGCTTCGGCGCCCATATCTTCAACACGCCGCTGGTCTATAAGGACGAGCCGCAATCCTATTCCGGGCGGCCGCCCGGCCTGTCGACGCGGCTCTATCTGCGGCTCGGCGACGCGCCCTACGACACGCTGTGCCATTTGATCTACCCGGCCTCCACGCCGTGGCATGCAATGAGCACGACCGAACTCGTTCTGCATGACCGGGCGGGCGGCGAGCTGGCGCGCCGGCGCATCGCCATTCCCTGTTCCGGCTCATGGTTTTGCCGCTATAGCGAGATGTTCGACGAAGCCTCGCGACGCCGGGCCGAGTCGGGCGGATTCGTCGTGATTCGGGACGCGACCTGCCGGCTTTTCGGCTATCATGGGTTGATCGGATCGAAGGGGGAATTCAGCCTCGATCACATGTTCGGCTTTTGACGGCGGCGCCATGTCGGTTCAGTCGCGCATTCATCGCACCAAGCTCCTGATCGTCGGGTCGGGCCCGGCGGGCTACACCGCCGCGATCTATGGCGCGCGCGCCAATCTCGCGCCGATCCTAGTCGCGGGCCTGACCCCGGGCGGGCAGCTCACCATCACCACCGAGGTCGAGAATTATCCGGGCTTCCCCACCATTATGGGACCGGAGCTGATGGAGCAGATGCGCGCCCAGGCCGAGCATGTCGGCGCCACGCTGGTCAACGATATGATCGTGGCGATCGATTTGAAGCGCCGGCCGTTCGTGGCGCGCGGCGATTCCGGCGACCTCTATGAAGGCGAGACCGTCGCCATTTGCACCGGCGCCGAAGCGCGCTGGCTCGGGATTCCGGGCGAGGCCGATTATCGCGGCTATGGCGTCTCGGCCTGCGCCACCTGCGACGGGTTCTTTTTCCGCGGCAAGGAAGTGGCGGTGGTCGGCGGCCGCAATACCGCGGCCGAGGAAGCGCTGTATCTCACCCATCACGCGAGCCGCGTCACGCTGATCCACCGCCGCGATTCCTTGCGCGCCGACAAGACCAACCAGGCGCGGCTGTTCGCCAATCCCAAGATCAGCGTGATCTGGAACAGCGCGGTCGAGGAAGTGCGGGGCGAGGCGGGACCGCCGCCGCGGGTCACGGGCCTGCGGGTTCGCGAAATTCATTCCGGTGCCGTCAGCACCGTGCCGTGCGAGGGCTTTTTCGTCGCCATCGGCCATGATCCTTCGACCGGCCTGTTCAAGGACCAGCTCGCGCTCGATCCGGACGGTTATATCGTCACCGCGCCTGATTCGACGGCGACCGCGATCCCCGGCGTGTTCGCGGCGGGCGATGTGCGCGACAGAGTGTTTCGCCAGGCGGTGACGGCGGCCGGCATGGGCTGCATGGCGGCACTCGAAGCCGAGCGCTTTCTCGGCCATGTCGAAGCAACCTCGGCGCTAAAGGCGGCGGAATAACATGGCGGCGATGGATTGGGACAAGTTGCGGGTGTTTCACGCCGTCGCCGAGGCCGGCAGCTTCACCCATGCCGGCGAGACGCTCAATCTCAGCCAGTCGGCGGTAAGCCGGCAGATCAGCGCGCTCGAAGAGAGTCTGTCCGTGCCGCTGTTCCATCGCCATGCCCGCGGCCTGATCCTGACCGAGCAAGGCGATCTGCTGTATCGCACCGCCCGCGAGGTATTCGGCAAGCTCGCCATGACCGAGGCGATGCTGACCGAATCGAAGGACCGGCCGCGCGGGCCGCTCAAAGTCACCACCACGGTATCGTTCGGCTCGGGCTGGCTGACGCCGCGCATCCGCGAATTCCTCGATCTCTATCCGGAAATTCAGGTCAGCCTGGTGGTCGATGACAGCGAGCTCGATCTCTCGATGCGCGAGGCCGATGTCGCGATTCGCATGCAGCCGCCGCGCCAGCCCGATCTGGTCCAGCGTCACCTCATGTCGGTGCGCTATCACATCTACGCCTCGCCGGATTATGTGAAGCGCCACGGCAACCCGAAAAAGGTCGAGGACCTCAACCGCCATCGCGTCATCATCTATGGCGAGGACGGCCGGCCGCCGGTGCGCAACATCAATTGGCTGTTGGAAGCCGGACTAAAGCCCGGCCAGGAACGCCGCCCGATCCTGTCGGTCAACAATGCCCATGCCATTCTGCGGGCGGTGCAGAGCGGCCTGGGGCTGGGCGCGGTGCCGGATTTCATGGCCGGCGACGCCGACGGGCTGGTGCGCGTTCTGCCGGAAGTGCAAGGGCCGGAGGGCGAAGCCTATTTCGTCTATCCCGAGGAGTTGCGCTCCTCGAAGCGCATCGCCGTGTTCCGCGACTTTCTGGTGCGCAAGGTCGCCGAAGCGAAAAACGCCTGATCCCGGTGCGTTACTGAACGATGCGCCAGGTGCCGTCGGCCTGCGGACAGGCCAGACCCTTGGACATCCGCGGCTGGCCGTCGACGATCACCGTCGATTGAAATTCGCGGCAGCCGTTCGAGACGGCCGGGCCGGGCGGCGGCGGCACCGCATCGACCGGCGGCGGATAATAATAGGCCGGCGGCGGATAATACTCGTTCGGTCCCCACCACGGCCCGAGGCCGAAGCCGAAACCGACGATGCCCTTGCTTTCGATGAACGCCCGGCCATCGCCGGCCGGAACGCCGGCGCCATCGCGGGTCAGCGCCAAGGCGCCGCCGCCCGCGAACATCCACGCCCCCAACCCCGCTCCGATAACCGCGAAGCGATACGCCAACACGATGGGCCTCCGGTACGGCAACGACCGCTTTAGCCCGTCAACATAATCACAATAGCCGGGCGGCGACTACTCCGAAACCGGCGTGCCGAGATCGACGTGCGACGGCGGGGTGGCGGCGCCGACCGCGGCGCCGGCCGCAGTGACATAAATCATTGAGAAAAATGAGATTTCACGCGAACAGGCGCTCGCTCTTCAAGCCATCGTAGAGCTGGGCGACATACTCGCCATAGCCGTTCCAGATTTGCGTCGGCACGCGTTCATCGGTGCCGAGTACCCGTTCGGTGGCCTGGCTCCAGCGCGGATGCGGCACCGCCGGATTGACGTTGGCCCAGAAGCCATAGTCGCTTTCCTGCAAATCCTGCCAGAAGGTGCGCGGCTGCTTGTCGGTGAAACTAACCTTGACGATCGACTTGCCGGACTTGAAGCCATATTTCCACGGCAGCACGACCCGGATCGGCGCGCCGTCTTGTTTCGGCACCGGCTTGCCATACATGCCGGTGACCATGAAGGCGAGCTCGTTGGTGGCCTCGGCCATGGTCAAGCCTTCGATATAGGGCCAGGGATAAAAGGGCTGGTTCTGGCCGTCGGCGACCTTGGGGTCCATGAAGGTCTCGAAGCGGATAAATTTGGCGCCGCCGAGGGGCTTGGCGAGGGCGACGAAATCCTTCAAGGGAAAGCCGCTCCACGGCACCGCCATCGACCAGGCCTCGACGCAGCGATGGCGGTAGAGCCGCTCCTCGAGCTGCATCTTGGCGAGCAGATCGTCGATGCCGATCTGGAACGGCTTTTCCACCATGCCATCGACCGTGATGGTCCAGGGCCGGATCGGCAGCGCCTGCGCCGCCGCCACCAATTCCTTGTCGGTGCTGAATTCATAGAAATTGTTGTAATCGGTCGAATATTTGGCGTCGGTGATCGGCCGGTCGAGCTTGTATTTGTCGTTGCGCTTCACCGGATAGAGCTTGGCCGAGGGATCGTCCTTGTCGCCGCCGGCCGGGTCATCGGCGAAGGCCGACGCGACCGGCACGGCGCTCGCCGCCAGAAGCGCGCCCGCGCCCATCGCCCGCAATAGCTGGCGGCGGTTGGCATAGGTGCTTTCGGGCGTCGCGTCACGCTCCGGCAATTCCCAGCCGCGCTTCGATTTGACCAGCATCACGCTCTCCACTTCCGCGCCATCGCGCCCACCAACACTACGACTGAGAGATAGGCCCGGATGCACCTCACCGCAATTCAAACCGCCGCGAGGCTCCCGGAGCACGGGGGCATCCGTCAAGTTCGATTCCTTGCGCTGCTTTTCTCCAGCGCCTGGAGCCGTTGTTCGAAATCTTGGAGATCGAGGGCGTGAAGGAAACCGCCGACCGATGCGGCAAGGTCGCGCGCCTCCGCCGGCGTCAGCTCGCCCTCGGCGGCAGCGGCGGCAATGGCGGCCTGCGCCTTGACCGCGTCCTCGGCCGTGGCCAGAGGCGGCAGGGTGAACCGCGCCCGCTCGCCGCGCCGGGGCGCCAGAATGCGCTCGATGCAGAGCTTCAAGGCCACCCGGTCGCCGGCGAGCGCGCGATCGATCGCCTTGTGCATCAGGTT
>JAATGI010000466.1 GCA_015654725.1 Rhodospirillales bacterium | reverse complement strand
TCCCGTGGTCACGTCGATCTTGGAACCCTCGGCCAGGGTCACGATCGCTTTCTTGTAGTCGGAGCGGAAGCCGATGCGGCCGCGCGTGGCCTTGCGCTTGCCTTTGACGCGGATGGTATTCACCGCCTTGACCTTGACCTTGAACAGGCTCTCGACCGCGACCTTGACCGCGCGCTTGTCGGCATCGAGCGGGACACGAAACGTAACCTGATTATGCTCCGAGCCCATCGTCGCCTTCTCGGTGATGACAGGCGTGAGCAAGAGCTCGTACATGGCGTCGCGCGACAGCACCGGCGGGGCCTTGGGAATGACGCGGAACCGGCTCATTTGAGGCGCGCCTCCAAATGTTCGACCGCCGCGCGCGTCAGCACCAGCGTGTCGCGGCGCAGGATGTCGTAAACATTGGCGCCTTGCTGCGGCAGCACATCGACCGCCGGCAGATTGCGCGCGGCGCGGGCGAAATTCTGGTCGAGATCGGGGCCGTCGATGATCAGCACCGAGGCCCAGCCCAACGTCTTGAAGCGCGCCGCCAGCGCCTTGGTCTTGGCGTCGGCGACCTTGGCGATGTCGAGCACGACCAGCTTGCCCTCGGCCTGTTTCGCCGACAGCGCGGTCTTCAAGGCGAGGCGCCGGACTTTTTTCTGCAGCGAGAATTCGTGACTCCTCACCACCGGCCCGAAAATGATGCCGCCGCCGCGGAACTGCGCCGAGCGCAGGCTGCCTTGGCGCGCGCGGCCGGTGCCTTTTTGCTTCCAGGGCTTTTTGGTGGTGCCCTGAACGTCGCCGACCTGCTTGGCCTTATGCGTGCCGGCGCGCCGCTTCGCCAATTGCCAATTGACCATGCGCGCCAGAATGTCCTTGCGCACCGGCAGGCCGAAAATCTCGTCGGCGAGATCGATGTCGCCCGCCGCCGTGTTGTCGAGCGTGGTGACGCCGAGCTTCATGACGCCGCTCCCGTCGCCGGGGCCGCGCGCAACGCGGCCGGGAACGGCAAATCCTTGGGCGGCTTGCGCTTGGCCGCGTCCTTGATCAGGACATAGCCGCCTTCGGCGCCCGGCACCGCGCCCTCGACCATGATCAGGCCGTGCTCGGCATCGGCGCTCACGATCTTGAGATTCTGCGTGGTCACCCGCACATCGCCCAAATGGCCGGCCATCTTTTTGCCCTTGAACACCTTGCCGGGATCCTGGCGTTGCCCGGTCGAGCCGTGGCTGCGATGCGACACCGAGACGCCGTGGGTCGCGCGCAGGCCGCCGAAATGATGGCGCTTGATGACGCCGGCGAAGCCCTTGCCCATGGTGGTGCCGATGACATCGACGAATTGACCGACGAGGAAATGGCTGGCCGACAGCTCGGCGCCGACTTCGATCAGCGCGTCGTCGGAGACGCGGAATTCGACGAGCTTGCGTTTGGGCTCGAGCTTGAGCTTGGCGAAATGGCCGCGCATGGGCTGCGTCACGTTCTTGACCTTGGCCTTGCCGGTGCCGAGCTGGACCGCGGTATAGCCGTCCTTCTCCTTGGTGCGCACGCCCACCACTTGGCAGTCGGCGACATCGAGCACGGTCACCGGGACGTGATTGCCGTCCGCGGTGAACGCTCGCGTCATGCCGAGCTTCTTGGCGATGAGACCGGTGCGCATCGGTGCCTCAGAGCTTGATCTCGACATCGACGCCGGCGGCGAGATCGAGCTTCATCAGCGCGTCCACCGTTTGCGGCGTGGGATCGACGATGTCGATGACGCGTTTATGGGTGCGAATCTCGAACTGCTCGCGCGACTTCTTGTCGATATGCGGCGAGCGCAGCACGGTGAATTTCTCGATCCGGGTCGGGAGCGGAATCGGGCCGCGGATGCGGGCGCCGGTGCGCTTCGCGGTGTTGACGATCTCGCTCGTCGATTGATCCAGCACGCGATGATCGTAGGCGCGCAAGCGGATGCGGATATTTTGATTGTCTAACGCCATGTGTTTCTCTTTTCCGCATGCCCGGCCCCCGGCCTTCGCCGGGGTGAGGGCGGTGCCCTAACTTTATGATTTTGGCGACGACGC